>CAIQIY010000532.1 GCA_903871975.1 uncultured Chloroflexota bacterium
CACCGCCACGTCCACCGCCACCGGTGGCGCATCACCGATGAAGATCGTCGTCATCCCGAGCTGGCGTGCCGGCGGAATGTTGCGTGCCGTATCTTCGACGAGCACCACCTGCTGCGGTGCCACGTCGAGGACGCGCAACGCGGCCAGGTAGTACGCCATGTCGGGCTTGGGGACAAACCGGGCGAAGCGAATGTCGAACACGTGGTCGAAATGGTGCCCGATGCCCAGCGCCGCCAACACCCGCGCCGCGTGTTCGGTCGGCGCATTGGTGAAGATCTGCTTGCGCAACGGCAACGCCGCCAGCGCCGCATCGAGGCGTGCATCGCGTGCCAGCAGCGACTCGACATCGCTCGAATGGACGGCCCGCAGGTAGCGCTCGACATCGACGCCATGCTCGAGCTGCAGGCCACGCATCGTCGTGCCGTAGCGTGCCATGTAGCCCTGGCGCAGCTGCTCGGCTTCGGCCGGCGGCACCCGACAGATGCGCCCGACGAACTCGGTCATCAGCCGGTCGAGCGTCGCAGAAACCCCGGAGTGCGCCGGGTACAGCGTATTATCCAGATCGAACAGGACCGTCGTCAACATCACCACATTCCTCTCAGCGCGATCCCACGACGAACTCGTTGGTGAACGCCTGGGACACATCGACATCCTGTTGCAGGATGGCCGCCGCACGCAGGAACTCGTGGGTCGCCTGCCAGTTCACTGGATTCGTCGTACCCAGGCCATCGCGCTGCGTCGTATCGCTCTGCCAGTACGGCAACGTCGCCCGCAGCACGGCACGCTGCGCGTCCTGTGTCGCCGCATCGGCGGCAGCCAGCTCGGGGATGAACGTGAGCGCGATCGTGAACGCCGCGTCCGGATCGGCGATCACATCGGCCATGCCGCGCAACGTCGCGCGCACGAAGCCCTGAACCAGCGCCGGATCGCCGGTGATCAGCGACTCGCCGGCGATGATGCCATCCGACGCCAGCGGATAGATATCCGCGACGCGAATGACATTGAGTGCGACACCCTGGCGTTCGAGCTGGATCGGCTCGTTATTGCCATAGCCGCTCGCCACCTCGACCTTGTCCTCGAGCAAGGCCGGCACCTGGGCAAAGCCGATCTCCTGGATCGACAGGTCTGCCTCGGTCATCTGGCTGGCATACAAGATGGCGCGCAACCCGATATAGCTGGCACCAAAGCGCCCGGGAATGCCCACCGTGCGCCCCTTCAGATCGGCCGGCGACCGGATGCCGGCATCGGCCTTGCTGTAGAACACCGTCGGAAACTGCTGGCTGGTGGTCGCGATCGTCTTCACCGGCAGGCCCTGCGCCCGCGCCAGCAGCACCGAGTCGCCGCTCGCCATGCCGAATTGCACGGTGCCCTGCGCCACACGCTGCACCACGTCCGTCTCGAAGTTGTAATCGAACGTGACGTTGAGCCCTTCGGCGGCATAATAGCCGCGCGACGCCGCCACGTAATACTGCGCGAACTGGACATTCGGAATGTAGGGCATCGCCAGGACGACCGCGCGCGATGCTGGTGCCAGCCCGGGTACGTTGGCGCACGCGGCCAGCATCAGCACCAGCACACCGCAGATTCCGATCCGACGTCGCATGATGACTCCTCTCATCGATCCTTCCAGCCAACCAGCGTACGGCCGGGCCACCCGTGGCTCCGGCCCGGTCAGTCACTCCCAGGTGATCATCAGGCGCTCGACGATCGTGGTGACGAGATAGCCGGCGAGTGTGAGCGCTGCCAGCATCGCGAGCGCCGCAAACATCAGAGGTGTATCGAACAAGCCCCGGGCGATGGTGATCAATGCGCCCAGGCCATCGCGACCGCCGACAAACTCGCCGACGACTGCACCGGTGGTCGCGAGTGCCAGGCCAGCCTTGGCGCCGCCAAAGATCCCCCGCAGCGCCAGCGGCGCCTCGACCAGCCGCAGCGTCTGCCACCGATCGGCGCCACTGATGCGTGCCATCTCGACGTACTCGCGTGGCACGGCGCGGAACGCGACGATCGTGCCACTGAGGATCGGGAAGAAAGTGACCAGCGCGGCGACCAGCGTGCGCGCTTCGGGGCCGTTGCCGAGCCACAGAATGATCAGCGGCGCGACGGCGACGACCGGGATGGCTTGCGTCGCGGCCAGCTGCGGCGCGACGATGCGCTCGATGCGGCGGTCGGCGGCCAGCAGGTAGCCGAGGGCGATGCTGATCACCGCCGCATAGCCGTATCCGCTGAGCGCGGCACGCACCGTGACGCCGGTATGGTGCAGCAGTGTGCCGCCCGCCAGCTCGTCGGCGATCCGCTGCGCGACGAGCACGGGTGATGGCAGGATGAACGGCGGGTAGTCGAATGCCAGTACGACCAGCTGCCAGCCCGCGACGAACCCGGCGAGGCTGATGACGAGGGCGAGCTCGGCGGGCAACGCGCGCCGGCGGGGAGCAGGAGCTGATGGTACGTGGTTCACGGTGCACCCCGGCCACACAGTGGCTGCCTTGGCCCGGGGCCCGGCAATGCCGCACCGGCCCCGCAACGCCCCGTCGCACGAGGTGCCGCTGCAGGTCCACGCGGTGACCGCCGATCTTCTTCCATCCGGACTCTACCGTCGGCGCCGGATTCGCACCGGACTCGTGCCTTGCGGCTCGCGGGCTCGACGCGTGTGCGCCATCACCGCCGGTGGGGACTCGCACCCCGCCCCGAAGATCATGCCATTCATACCATCAAAGCCCCCGCGTTGTCAACCGCGCATCGCCCCCGCGCCCCCGCTGGTGGGGGCACACGAAGACACGAAGGGGGAAGACAGCAGGGTGTCGGTGTTGGCATGCGAGCAGGCCTTCTGGTGCGGAACCGCCGGATGGCACGTGCCCGCGGTGCGGTGCGCCCGCACTGGTCGGGCGGCACGATCCAGCGCACGCATCGTGATCACGAACCATGGATCGGTGCGCCGCGCGTCCCACCACGCGCGTACGGTGCAGCGCCGATGGCCGGCACGGTCGTTGCGCCAGGTGCCTCGTCTTCGCGTGGCTCCCGCCCCGGGGCTGATGCAACGAGCCGGAAGCGCCAGCGGCATTGACAGCGCTGCCGCAGCGTGCTAGGCTGGCACACGCCGCAGGCCGTCGCACGGAGCATTCGAGATGGGCAGACGCATCGCCATGATCGGGGCCGGCTCGATCGGGTTCACCCGCCGCCTGATGCAGGACATTCTCAGCGTACCGGAGCTCGGCGATACGACATTCGCGCTCTGTGACATCTCCGAGCAGAACCTCGAGATGGTGGCCGCGCTGTGCCGCCGCGATGTCGCCTACAACCAGCTGCCCGCCCGCATCGAAGCGACGACCGATCAGCGACGCGCGATCGCCGGCGCCGATTATGTCATTTGCACCATTCGGCAGGGTGGTCTGGCCGCATTCCAGCACGACATCGACATCCCGCTGCGATACGGGATCGACCAGTGTGTCGGCGACACCATCTGTGCCGGCGGGATCATGTACGGGCAACGCAGCATCCCTGCCATGCTGGCGATCTGTGCCGACATGCGCCGCGAAGCACCCGGTGCGCGCCTGTTGAACTACTCGAACCCAATGGCGATGAACGTCTGGGCCTGCGAGCAGTTCGGCGGTATCGCGACCATCGGGCTATGCCACGGCGTGCAGGGGGCGCACCAGCAGATCGCCAGCGTCATCGAGCACTGGGCGCGGCGCAGCGGCCAGATCGCTGCCGACGCGCGCGTCACCACCGATGATGTCACCGTCAGTGCAGCCGGGATCAATCACCAGACATGGTTCATCCAAGTGCGCTGGCGCGACCAGGACATGATTCCATTGCTCGGCGAGCTCTTCGCTGCGCACCCGACCTACCCCACCACCGAGAAGGTCCGGATCGACGTCCTGCGGCGATTCGGCTACTACAGCACCGAGTCCAACGGCCATCTGAGCGAATACCTGCCATGGTACCGCAAGCGTGCCGCCGACATCCCGCGCTGGATCGATCTCTCGAACTGGATTCATGGCGAGACCGGTGGCTACCTGCGCGTCTGCAGCGAGTCGCGGCGCTGGTTCGAGACCGACTATCCCAACTGGTTGCGCGAGCAGCCGCCGCGCTTCGATCCCGCCACGCGCAGCCACGAGCATGGCTCGTACATCATCGAGGCGCTGGAGACCGGGCGAGTCTATCGCGGGCACTTCAACGTCATCAACCGTGGCCACATCACCAACCTGCCCGACGGCTGCGTCATCGAGATCCCGGGCTACGTCGACCGCAGCGGCGTACAGCTGCCGGTGATCGGGCGATTGCCGCTGGCCTGTGCAGCCACCTGCGCGGCCAGCGTGCGCGTCCAGGAGCTCGCCGTCGAGGCGGCAGTACACGGTGACGTGCAGCTGCTCAAGCAGGCGATGCTGCACGATCCGCTCGTCGGCGCCGTCTGTGACCCCGAAGAGGTCTGGCAGATGACCGACGAGCTGCTGGTTGCACAGGCGGCCTGGCTGCCGCAATACGCCGATGCGCTCGCGGGTGCCGCAGCGCGCCTGACGCAGGCCACCGCCGACGGCACGCGCGTCGCGCTCCGCGAGGGCGCAGGTGCCGCGCGGCTCACCACGCGCAGCGCCGAGCAACTCGCCGCCGACGCCGCACGCACCCGTCGGCTGGCGGGCTCACCCGACCGCGGCCGCGTCGCCGAGTGAGCCCACACCACCCAGGACCACCCGAAAGGCCAATCGTGTCCGACAACGCCGCTGTCCGTTCGCGCGTGCTCGCGCTCGCCATCCCGGTGATCGCCCAGAATCTGCTCGAAACCATGCTCGGCGTCGTCGACACGGCGCTGGTCGGCCAGCTCGGTGCCAGCGCCACCGCGGGCCTGGCCGCCGCCAACCAGATCGTGTGGCTGGTGATCGCGATGCTCAGCGCCATCTCGATCGGCAGTGCGGTATTGGTCGCCCAGGCGGCCGGCGCCGGCGACCGGCGGCGTGTCGACCAGCTGGCGCGCCAGTCGCTGGTGTGGAGCGGCATCATCGGCGTACCGCTCGCCATCCTCGGCGCATTCGGTGCCCACCAGATCGTCGGCATCTTCGGCCTGGCGCCCGACGTCGCCCGGATCGCCGGCGACTACCTGGCCGTCACGATGGGCACATCCGTCGTGCTGGTCGGGCTGTTCATCGGCAGTGGCATAGTGCGCGGCGTCGGCGACGGCACCACGCCGATGGTCGTCAGTGGCATCGCCAATGTCCTGAACATGGGGCTCTCGTGGGCCCTGATCTACGGTGTCGCCGGGTTCCCCGCACTCGGGGCCGTCGGCAGTGCCTGGGCCACCGTCATCGCGCGCAGCATCGCGCTCCTGCTGTTGCTCGCCGTGCTGTGGAGCGGCCGGCGCGGCGCCTCGATCCGCGGGCGCCACGGCTGGCGCCCCGACGCCCGCATCGCCCGTGGCATCCTCGGGCTGGGCGTCCCCGCCGCCATCGAGCAATTCCTGTCGTCGTTCGCCTTCTCGGCGCTGTTGCTGGTCGTCGCACGGCTCGGCACCAGTGCGCTGGCAGCCCATCAGCTGAGTTTCACCGCGCTCTCGACCTCATTCCTGCCGGCGTTCGGCTTTGCCATCGCCGCCACCACGCTCGTCGGCCAGAGCATCGGTGCACGGCGCATCGCCGACGGCGCCATCGCCGCGCGGCTGACGGTGCAGTGGGCGACCGGCTGGATGCTCATCGTGGGCATCGGCCTGTTCAGCTTCGCCGAAGCGGTGCTGCGCGTCTTCACCAGCGATCCTGCCGTGATCGCAACCGGGGCAGCGACCCTGCGCGTGATCGCGGTCGCCCAGCCATTATGGGCCTTCACCATCGTCTTTCCCGGGGCACTGCGTGGCAGCGGCGACACGCGCTTCCCGCTCATCGTCAATGTCTGCAGCCTGTGGCTGTCGGTAGCGCTGGCCGCCGGGTGTGCCGCACTCGGCGCACCGTTGGCGCTGGTCTGGCTGGCGTTCATCGCCACGACCCCGATCGCGGCGCTGGTGTATTGGCGCCGCTGGCGTGGTACGGTGGCCCGCATCAGTGCCGCCGAGTCCATGGCGCCAGCGCATGCCACGGAACCACCCGGCTGATCCGGCATCGGTTGTCGGCATGCTGTCAGATAGTGCTATGATAGGGACAGGACGACACGGCACGTCCGGGGCACGGTCGGCGGCTGCGGCGCCGTTCCCCGCGACTGACGGAACACCGGCCACAGCGGTTGCACCACGGACGGCGGGCAGCGTTGAGCGATTGAGGCATCGTCGATGGCGGTCGTACGGGTACGCACAGAAAACGCGCTCCAGGCGCTGCTGCGCCGCACCTTTCCGGCGTCGCATGGCGAGTGGGAGGCAGTACGCATCGAAGGGCTGCCGTTGCCGTTCGTCGATGCCGACGGGCGGCGCGTAGCCCTGGCCGATGCGCTCGCCGAAGGGCCAACGCTGGCGGTCGCCGGTTCGGCATTCGACACCTGGCTCGTGTTGATGCAGGCGATGGCCGACTCACAAGGCCTCGAGCCCGCCATCCTGTACACCAACGACATCGATGATGACCAGCTCGAGCCGACGATCCTGCTGGCCAGCTGGGCCGAGGCGTTGACGCCGGCCAGTCAGGGATTCGCCCAGTTGGCCATCCGGATGCTGCGTGGCAACCGCCAGCGCGAGCCAGCCCCACGGTTCATTCTGCTGCACGGCCTGCACGAACTCGGCGCCACTCGCCGCATGGCCTGGTGCCGCGCCATCTCGGCGCTCGCCGGCGCGCGCCCCGGCTGGCGGTTCGTCGTCGCATTGCCCGCCGAGCAAGTGCCACCCGATGGCTTCCCGATGATCTGGTTCGACAACGTCTCGGCCGCGCTGGCCGACTCCTGGCTGGTCCGGCTGTTCTCGACCTCGGCGACCGACCGCGTGCGTCAGGCGATCGGCCCACTGGGGGCATTGCGCGGCAGCGCCCACTCGCCATTCGAGTTGTTGCTGCTCGCCGTCGTGGTGCCGATCCAGGGTATTCCACCCTCGCGTGACCACCTGCACTTTGCATTCGATGATGCGCTGCGCCGCGGCGAGATCGATACCGCACGCCAGACCACCATCGGCCGCATGGTGTTGGACCGGCTGCGGCGCTATATCACTGCTCGCGAGCTGGTCGAGATGAACCGCTTCCATGAGTTCAATGCCTTCCCCGAGGCCGAACGCCGCGAACTGGTGACGTTGGCGGCGACGCTGATGGAGCATCCCGAACCGCTGTACCGGGCGCTCTGGAATCACGGCAAGCCCGACCCGGGGACGATGCTGCGGGCGATGTTGCGTTGCCCGCCGAGCGAACCGGTATGGCCGCTGTTCCTCGCCTGCCGGCTCACCAATGGCCAGCACACCGATCCCGCGGTGAGCGTCCACACGATGCGCCGCCTGTTGATCGCGGCCATCGCCAATGCAGTGCGCCGGCGTCGGCCGCCGCGCCGCCTGCTGCGCCGCCTGCTGACCCAGCTGCCCGACGCGATTGCCATGCCGCTGCTCATCGACATGACCTATGCGGCCGGCACACCGGCGGCGATCGCGTGGGACTGCGCCGATATGCTCGTCGAGCGCGGTGGGCACCCCAATGATGTGCCGGACCTGCGCGGCGAACCGCTGACGCGCTGGGTCTACGTGCGCGCCTGCGCGTCGCACCCCAGCCGCGCCCAGGTCGTGTCGTCCTATCGCCGCGCGGCGCTGCGTGATGTCCTCGAGACTGGCGGCATCGATCGGGCGGTGCGGACGTGGGCCGGGCTCCTGGCCGACGAAGACCTGGCGCTCGAGACGCGCCTCGAGGCGTTGGCGACGCTGGCGCGGCTGCAGACGCCCCATGCGTTGGCGGCGATCGCTGCGGTGGTGGCGGCGCCGCAGGCCGAGTTGCGCGCCGCCGCGTTCCGTGCACTGGCGCGGCACGATCCGCGTCAGACCCTCGAGCTGACGGATCGCTACCTGCGGGCGACGCGCACGCCCTGGGAAGTTCGCATCGAAATGCTGTCGCGCCTGGCGTCGGTGGTGCCGGCTGCGGTGGTGCGCCTGGTGCTGTTCATCATCAGTGATCCATCCATCCCGCTGCACGCGCGCCTCGAGCGCATCGCCGACTTGCGCGCCAGCGAGGACGAAGATGCCCTGCTGGGCATCGCCACGACGGTGGCACATCACCCGGAGGTGCGTGCCGCCGCGGCGCGTACGATCTGCTCGGCCGGATCGATCGAGGCCATCCGTACCCTGCTGCAGATGCTGCGCGCCGATGAGACGCCCCGGGCGTTGCGCGCGGCGATCTGCGAGGGGCTCGCCGCCGAGAACATGCGCATCGTCGGTGATCGCGCGCCGGTGATGCACCGCCTGATCTCGCGCACGCTGGCAGCATTGCTGGGTGCGTGGCGCCTCGACAGCGAGCTCACCATCGTGGCGGTGCGGGCGTTCGGCCGGCATGGCGGAACGCGCGCGACCTCGCTGCTGCAGCGCCTCACCGGCGTCGAAGCGCGTGCGCGCCTGTTCCAGATCTTCGACGAGGACCCCCGCAAGGTCGCGCCCGATCCCGACGACCGCCGCATCCCGGTGCCGATCGCGCTGCGCGTGATGCGCATGGTGGTCGAGAGCGCCACTCCCGCCGATCGGCCTACGTCGATGGCCGAGTTCTTTCGTGCCGAAGCCGATCGGGTGCGTATCGCCGCCGCCGAGACGCTGGTGATGATCGACAGCGCCGGCGCGCGCGCCGCCCTGCGCCGGGCACTGGTCGACGGCATCACGGTCGAGTCGGCTGCTGCGCTGGCACGGGCGTACATCACCGCCGAACCCGATGACGAGGCGGTGGCGCTGACGCTCGGCGATGCCGAGATCGGCACGATGATCCGCTGGCGTGTGGTGCAGGCGTGTGCGGCGCAGGATCGCGGTGGCGCATTGCGCCTGGCACTCGACCAGCCGACGCTGGAGCATTACCTGCGCTGCGAGGCGTTGATGGCGCTCGGCGCCTGTACCGACAACGAGTCGCTGCGCATGCTGGTGCGCGTGGTGCGCGACCAGACGATCGACCAGACGGTGCGTGGCTATGCGATCACGGCGCTCAACCGGCTCAACGAGCCGGCCGCCGAGGCGGCGCTGCTGCCACTGATCGAAAGCGCCGACGAGGACATCACGATCCGCGCCCAGGCGACGCGCGCGTTGCCGCCGATGCTCAGCCGGCGCACCGCCGAAGTGCTGCATCGCCTGGTGCATGCGCCGATCGTCCCCGAGCCACTGCTGATCGCCGCACTGACGGCCATTCGCGCCGTGCCGCATCCCGTGTCGATCGGTGCCTTGCTGCGCCACTCGCTCGACGCCCGTGATCAGGTGGTCGTCGCCGCCATCGAAGGATTGGTAGCGACACGCGACCTGACGGTCGTACCGGCGATCACGCGCGTCGCCGGTGACACCGCACGCTCGAGCGAGCTGCGCATCCGCGCCGCCGGCGCCATCGCACGCCTCGGGGATCGCGAGGGGATCTCGATCCTGCAATGGGTGATCGATCACGATGCGCTGTCGCTGCAGCTTCAGGCACTGAATGAATTGCATCAGGCCGGCAGCCACATCGATATCAACCGCATCGTCATCGACAGCGCGCGGCCGGTGCCGCTCCGCATGCGCGCCATCGCCTGCCTGCAGCGCGATGCGGCCGCGTGTGATGCGCTGCTCGCCGTCGTGATCAACGCCAGCGACATCCTCCAGGTGCGTTGTGCTGCCGCACGCGTCCTGGAATCCTTCCCGGCACGGCCCGATGTCCTCACTCCGATCATTGCCAATCGCAACGAACCAGCAGAGATTCGCGTGCGCTGCATCGAGACACTGCGTCATGACCGAACGGCGCGCCTGCGTGCGCTGTTCAGCGAGATCGCGGAAGACCCGGGCGAGACGCCGGCAGTCCGTGCCTGGGCGATCATCGCTATCGGTGGCACCGGCTTGCTCGACTCACACCGCGACGTGGAGACGACATGGCAATCAAAATCTTGATCATCGACGATGAACCGGCGATTGGTCGGTTGCTGGAGTATCAATTGACGGGCCTGGGCTATCAGGCGGCGTATGAGTCGGATCCGATCAACGGCCTGCAGCGTGTGTCGTTCGAGCGGCCCGATCTGGTGTTGCTCGACGTGATGATGCCGCAGATCAGCGGCTGGGAAGTGTGCCGCAACATCCGCGCGACGAATACGGTGCCGATCATCATGCTGACGGCCAAGGACGCCGAAGCCGACGTGATCGTCGGTCTGTCGTCGGGCGCCGATGACTATCTCACGAAGCCGTTCAGCATCGATCACCTGAAGGCGCGGATCGAGGCGGTGCTGCGTCGCGCCAATCGCCAGCCGGCACCCCAACCGGCACTGGAGCAACTGCCGCGCCATCTGCAGCAGTCGGCTGCCACGCAGCGCACCACCACCCCGGCGCAGCAGCCGGCAGCGGCGGCGGGTGCGGCTGCACGCCAGCGCACCACCGCCGACCCGATCGCCCCGGGCATCGGTCGGCGCCTGCGCACGGCGCGGCAGATGCGGGGCATCACGCTCTACGATGCCGGCCGGCGCTGCATGGTGTCGTGGGAGTATCTCCAGGCGATTGAGCAGGAGAACTGGAGCTATATTCCGGTTCGACAGCGCACGGCGGCGGTGACGACCTACATGCAGTTTCTGGGGGTTGACGCCCAGCCGAGCGACGGGGCGCGCGGCGCACGCAGCCAGTACTCGGTGTGGTTCGTGGTCGCGCTGGTCATCGTCAGCATCCTGGCGGCGGCTGTGGCGTTCGCGGTCAGCAGCGGGATGCTCACATTCTGAACCACCCCGGCGGGCCGTGTCAGGGTACCCCTGCGCGCCCCAGGCGGCGCAGCGCAGCACGCAGGACGCCAATCGCCCGTAGGTAGTCGTCGAGCACGATGTGTTCGTCGGGGGTGTGATCGAGCAGCGAATCGCCCGGGCCGTAGGCGACGATCGGGCATTGCCAGCGCGGCCCGACGACGTTCATGTCGGACGTGCCGGTCTTGCGGACGAACCGTGGCTGGCCGCCGGCGGCGCGG
>CAIQIY010000533.1 GCA_903871975.1 uncultured Chloroflexota bacterium
ACGGCACGCCCCTGCGCCAGTTCGCGCAGGAATGCCGACGCCTCGCGGCCATAACACTCGACCGGTTTGGATGGATGCACCGACTCAGGTGTGTCGACGCCGATCAGACGAACCCGCAGCGTGTCGCCAGGTACAGCGACATCGATCGTATCGCCATCGATCACTCGCGTGACGGTGCCGGCGACCCGATCGGCTGGGATGGTGCTGGCCGGCGCGGTCGGCACACTGGTGGGAGCAGGAGCCGGTGGGGCACTGGCGCTGGCCGGCGGTGCGCCAGCTGCAGTCTCGCGACCGAGCAAGCCGAGCAACGTACTGCCGCCGGCGACCTCGGGATGCCATTCGAAGCGCCGTCGCTCGAAGTACTGCACGGTATAGCTGCGTCCCTCGAGCTCCACCGTGATCTCACCGGTGATCGGGTAGCCGAAGCGCGTCAGGCCACCGTTGGTGCGCCAATAGCCGGCAAACGCACCACAGATCTGATAGCCGGTCTCGGCGAATGCCGTACAGCCGGCCGCCGCCGGCGCGTTCGGCCCCGGCTGCCACGGTGTGCCGAGTTGCTCGAGCCGCTCGGCGCCCAGCCGGCCAGCAGTCACCACACCATCCGCCTGGATCTCGAGCCGATCGCGCTCGAACCACTGCACCTGCAGCGTGCGCCCCTCGACCGTCGCCGCGCGCTGTTCGGTGATCGGATAGCCAAAGACGCTCAAGCCACCATTGCGCTCCCAGTAGTCGCGGATCGGCCCGCTGATGCACTGGCCGGTCTCGGCGAAACACCGCGATGCCTCGGCGTGTGCCGGGGCAAGCCAAAGGCCAGCGAACACGGCCACCAGCAGAACGAACTGTGCACCCGCACGTGTGATGCGATCCACCATGCCCTCCTTCACATGTACACATACCATGCATCATTCTACTTGCCGGAGTGTGCTTACTTGTGCACGAGCACGCGACGAGGCAACAGCTCACTCGACCAAGCTGTCGCATCGTGCGCATGCGAGCATGCCGAGCGCGTCAGCCAAAGCACCGTTCAGCGGGGCAGCATGGGTACCGGTCGCCGAGGGGTTCTACGACACCGAGCACCAGGATGCGCGCATGATCGTTCGTGCCAGATGCCTGCAAACGGATCGCCAGAACCACGCATACACCATCCGGTCATCTGGAAGCACATGCATCACCGAGTTGTCATGTTTCCACTGCTCCAGCGATCTTGTGCGCTCATCTGTATCTTGAGCATACAGGATGGATGGTACGACGCGATCGACAACAGGAGGCAGCACAATCACTTCGGTGAAACCAATCTGTGCACAACTCTCCAGATGTGCGAAACGATTGACACGCCGGGAGCGAACGATCGTCAGTCAGATCGCCCATATCAGGCTGACGATCGCGCTACGATAGGCTTGGCGCGATGCACAGAACAATCAGCACAACCAGCGGGCGACTGTCGGACATCAGCAGCGACAATGGATACACACGAGATGGCGCGTCATGCGCGAGTGACCGACCACGGTTCATCGCTACACACCATACATCGGCAGGTCCTACGCGCACGAAACCCGATGCCCGGCAGGTTGATGGGGTTGTACCCCCTGCGAGCGCATGCAGTCGGCGGCACTCCATGGCCACGCGTACCGCATGATCATCATTGACCGCACACGGCCGGCACGTATCACCGGCCCAATCGCGGCCACAGTCGCCGCAGACCGGGAGCTGCGCCGATTGCGGTCGGATGTTGGCCGCGACGAGGCAGCTGACCATGGCGATGCTGCGCGCCACGACTGTGCCAGCGTCCGGCGGCGTGACGCAGCGACACCATCGGCGCGCAACCGCCAGCTGGCTTGCGCGCTGGCTCTTGTGGTACCATCGACACCATGCGGCATCGCGCCACGCGGATCACGGCATCGGATCAGCCACGGCACAAGTCCATCGGCGACGTGCTGACCGCGGGACGCCGTTCACCAGCCCTGGAGGCGTTGATGGTGCGTGTACCGCCGATGTTGTGGATCGACTGCAGTGCTGCCGCGACGGCCGGGGCGGTCGTGCTGCTCGCGCAGCACGCGCTCAGCCAGTGGCATCAGCTGCCCCTTGAGCTGATTCAATTCCTCGGCATCGTCAACCTGAGCTACGCCAGCATCGCATTCATGCTCGCGCGAGCGCGCAACCGGCCGCGTTGGGCGGTGCTGGCACTGGTCGCCGCCAATGCCGGCTGGGCCGTCGTGTGCCTGGCGCTGGCCCTGGGCGTCCATCGTCAAGCCAGCTGGCTCGGCACCACGCATCTGGTCGCCGAGGTGCTCATCGTCGCGTGCCTGGCGGCAGTCGAGTGGCGCCAACGCCACACACTCGCAACCTGAGTCGGCAACGTCAGCGAGGGCGCCGTTCCCAGGCTTTGGCTGCCTCGTGCGCTGCAAACATGATCACCGGAAACGTCACCAGCACCAGCCAATGCTGCGGCGCCGGCGGCACAAACCCGAACAATGTCGACAGCGGCTCGAGATACACCAACGCCAGCATCGCCGCCGTCGCCAGCACCACCGCGCCAACCAGCGCACGGTTGCCAAACAGGCCAATCCGATACACCGGAAGGAACCGCGTTCGGCACGCAAACACGTTTCCAACCTGCGCCAACACAATCGCGACATAGGCCAGCGTCGTCGACTGCAGATACACCGGACCATCGGCGATCAACGGGCGCCCCGGCTGCCACCCACCGGACCACTGGCCCATGAAGTAGGCGCCGAGCGCCAGTGTGCCCTGCACCACGCCGAGCCACGCGAACACCCGCCACACCATCGCGCGTTCGAGCAGCGGCTTGCTGCGCGCGCGCGGCGGTTCGTCGAGCATGCCCGGCTCCTGGGCTTCGGCGCTCAGCGCCACCGCCGGCAGCAGCTCGGTCCCCAGATCGATCGCCAGCACCTGCAGCACCGTCAACGGCAACGGCAACTGAAACAGCACGCCGACCACGATCACGAACGCCTCGGCAGCATTGTGCGTGAACAGGTACGTCGCAAACTTCTGGATATTGGCAAACATCCCGCGTCCCTCGCGGATCGCCAGCAGCAAACCACCCGGGTGCGCCGCATCGAGCACGATATCGGCCGCTGCCAGTGCAACCGTCGTGCCACTCGCGCTCAAGGCGACCCCGATGTCGGCTTGTTTGAGCGCCGGCGCGTCGCTGACGCTGTCACCCAGAAACGCGACAATCTCGCCGCGGGCCTGGAACGCCGCGACGATACGACGCTTCTGCTCGCTGTCGAGCTGAGCGAAGACGACCTCTTCGCCCGGTGCGATCGTCAATCCCAGGGTGCCGTTGCTCATCGTCTCGAGTTCGCTGCCCAGCACCAGCTGCACCCGCAGTGCGGTGATGATTCCGGCGCGGCGGGCGCTCATCTCGGCGCTCAGCCCATACCCACCCGTGACGATGACCACGCGAATGCCTGCGCGGCGGCATCCGGCCACGAGCCGCGCAACATCGGGCTGCGGCGGCTCCTGGATGGCGACGACGCCGAGCAGCTCCAGCGTATGTTCCACATCGCGCATACGCCAACCAATCGCGTCATCGCGCACTGGCAGCCGGCGTGTCGCGATCGCCACCACGCGCAACCCGGCGCTCGCGTGCTGGTCGATCACCTGGCGGAGCTGATCACGACGCGCATCGTCGAGATCCAGCGTTCTACCCGCCTGACGGATCGTCGTGCAGCGTGGCAGCACCGCATGGGCATTGCCGCGAACGACCGCATACGGCAGGTCATCGGCACCCATGATCACCGCGCTCGCCAGCTGACGCCGCCCGTCGAACGGAAATGTCGCGAGCCGTGTGATCGGCGGTTGGCCGTCGTGGCTCGCGATGCCCGCACGCGCCGCGGCGGCCAGCAGCGCCCCTTCGAGCGGCTCGCCACTCACATGCCACGCCGAATGATCGGGGTCCGGCGCACGCAGGCGCGCATTCGCGCCGTTCACAGCCGCCGTGAGCATGGCGACGAGGTCTGGCTCATCGATGGCATCGATCGGCACCCCGTCCCGCATCAGCGTTCCTACGGGCGCATACCCATCGCCGGTGATGCGATAGTGCCGGTCGCCCGCCAGCAGATCGCTGGCGACCAGCGCGCCCGCCGTCAGGTGATCGGTGCGATCGAGGCACACCACCGTGGCCGAACCAAGTGCTTCGACGCCGATCAAGCGCCTGACGAGCACGCGTTGTCGTTGCAACCGGCGCCGTGCCACCGCCAGCGCGATCGTCACCGTCGGCAGCAATCCTTCCGGCACGAATGCCACGATCATGCCGATGGCGAAGATGATGCCATCACGAATGCTGAGCTGCTGCCCGGCAGTGGTGAGGACGAACGCCCCGATGCCGGCGCCGATGGCGAACCGGCTGATCTGACCGGCGAGCGTGCCGAGCGCACGAGA
>CAIQIY010000534.1 GCA_903871975.1 uncultured Chloroflexota bacterium
GCTCCTCGAGCACCTCGACGGTATAGTCGGTGCTGCCGTTCTCGACGACGAACACCTCGTAGTCGTCGGTGACCTCGGACAGCGTCTTCAGCGTCGTGACCACCAGGCTACCGATGGTACCACCATCGTTGAACGCCGGGAAAAACGCCGAGATGCTCGGCGGCTTGGAAGGCATCACACGTCCCCCGCAGCTCGTATCGTGCGGGATTATACCACGGTGCATCCTGCAGGTGCTCGGCGGTGCGGGCACACATAGGGCTGATGCGCTGTGGGAGAGACGGCGACGCGGCGTTCTGGCAACCTGCCGGGCACCGCCCGGGATGGAGCATTCCCCGGCGGGAAGGCCATGGCCGTTCGTGCCGCGACCAGGGTGCCCTGCCCTATCATCGCCGCGCATTGAGCCATCGCGATCGATGTGCTATAATCCGCGTCATCTGGTGACGTTCGGCGAGCTCGAACGAAGCATTTACTGTCGAGTCAGGGGGCCAGGTTGATGGAGCGGGATCACACTGACGGGCCAGCGGCAGCGGTCGGATCCGATGGAACGCTGCACTACATCCTTGTGCTCGCGCGCTACTGGCGCTACCTGATCGCGCTGATGCTCATCGTCGTGGGGCTGGTCACGGCACCATTTCTCGTCTACCGGGCAGTCAGTCCGGCGCCGTTCGAAGCCGCCTCGGAAGTCGTCATCGCGCGAGTGACCAGCGACATCAAGTTCGAGGAACGCTACCTCACCGAAACGCCGCTGGATTTGTCGGCGCTGACGTCGGCGACGCGGCGCAACTCGCTGGTACAGCTGGTCGACAGCACCACCATCGCCGAGCGGATCATCACCGAGTTCGGTGATCGCCTGCCCGAGGTGTTGCGCGTCCCCGCCGAGTTGCTGCGCAACGTCAAGGGCGAGATCGCCACCGAGCGCAATGCCCAGGCCGACATTCTGTACATCACAGTGGCGACGCCCGACGCGACGCTGTCGTACGAGATCGCCAACCGCTGGGCCGAAATCTACGTCGAGCAGGTCAACGCGATCTACGGTCAGGTCCCGGGCGAGCTGATCACCGCCGTCGAGGCCGATGCGGCGCGTGCCGACGAAGGGTTGCGTGCCGCGCAGGCAGCGCTCGAGCAGGCGCTTGGCGCGAGCCAGCGCGACCAGCTTGCGATTCGGCTGGCAAATGCCGAAATCGCGATGCAGGCGGCACTGGTGCAACTCGATCTGAATCGCCGTTCGCTGTTGGCCATCCGCGATGTGCGGCTCGCTGCCGAGGGGTTGCGCACACAGCTCGCCGCACCCAATGGCGACCTCGTCAGTACGCAGATTGCCCTGATCGCGCTCACCGAGCGTGCCGGGCGTGCCGTGGCCATCCCGACGACGACCGAGCCGCAGTTTGCTCCTGCCAATCCGGAAACGGTCGGCAGTCCGCTCGTCGCACCGATCGCCGGCCAGTCGGGCGTATCGCTGCAGCTGGTGCTCGACGCGCAGTCGGGCGTCGTCGCGCCGCTCGCCGCACAGCGTGCCGCCGTGGCCGCACTGCTCACGGCGCTCGACGCGCGCATCACAGTGCTCAATCAGGCGATCGTCGATGCTGATGCCGCGATCGCGAGTGGTACGTTCCCCGGTGATCCTACGATGGAAGGGCCGTGGCGCACCATCGGTGCATTGCGCGCCGCCTACGAGGCGGCCAATGCCGAGCTCGCTCGGCTGACGGCGGCCCGTGA
>CAIQIY010000535.1 GCA_903871975.1 uncultured Chloroflexota bacterium
CGGTCGTCGAGCAGGATCCGCCGGGTGCTCAGCTGCTTGCGCAGCCCCTCGAGGAAGCGCTCGCGTGGCGCACCTTCCTCGGCATCGTCGGCGCTCGCATCCGGTGCCGCCGCCCGGCTGAAGAAGACCTGCGCCTGCTCACCACCGCTCGCGTGGGGTAGCCGGCCGACCCACGCCCATTCGGCCGGATCGCTGCCGAGCACATAAATCCGCGCGTCGCCCGGCGCGTGAAAGACTGCGACCTGCGCCAGCAACGCCCGCGCCAGTGGGACGACATCCGGCTGCTCGCCGACGATCGCCAGCGCATGGACCGATGGCATCGGGATGGTGACTTCCTTCGGCTCTCCGGTCGGGGGAACGGTCTCGTCGGCTTCCGGTGGCTTGCGCAGGTTGATCGTCACCGGGATGTCGCGTACGACCCGCGATTCGTCGGCCAGGCGCTGCGCTTCACGGATCAACGGGGTGTCGTAGTGCTCGATCTCGCCGACCGTATAGACGACCGTGGACGGCCGCGAGCCGATGCCCAGCCGTACTACGCCAAAGTCGTGATCGTCGCGCCGCCGTTCCCATAGGCGCGTGCCGCTGCGCAGCGCCGGTTGTGGCGTGCGCGCTTGCTCGCTGGCGTCGCGCGCGATCTCGAGGACCGCGAGGCTGTCGGGGTAGTTGTGGCTGAAGTACCGCCGCTGCACATCGTGGGCGGTGTGCATCTCGCGATACAGCTCGGCGAGCCGCGCCCGGTACGCTTCCTCAAGCTCGATCCTGATGCGTCGCTCCTCGCGGTGAGCATAAAATCCGAGCGCCGCCGATGCCAGTACCGACAGCATCATCGGGATCATGAACACCGGGCTACGACCGCCTGAGCCCATCGATGAGACCAGCACGTAGCCGATGATCGTCACCAGTGGCACGGCGACATACAACATCCGCGTCAGCTGATCTCGCTCGCGCTCAGGGGGCTGCGGGATCGGCACTTCGCCGAACGGCAGCTCGGGCTGCAGGCGCGGCGGACGGCTGCTGGGAATCTTTGACGGTTCCATCACGGCTGATGCTCTCCCATCGCTCCTGGCTCGCCGGGCACCAGCGGATCCAGGTTCAGCTCAGCGCGGCACATGTGCGCACCCGGCGCGCGGCTGCATGCGCGGGAGCGCCGGCAACACCCACCATACCGCGACGCCCGCACCGCCACCTGATCCACGTGCCCGACGCACTCACCTGGTTACCGGACGACCAGCAGATCGATGATCTCGGCGAAACTCATGCCGGCGAGGATGATGAACGCTCCCGTGAGCATGATGATCGCTGAACCGACGAGGACCCGCGGATTCTGCCATGCGGGTGGTTCGACGATGCGCGGCCGTGCGATGCCGCCATCGTTGATGAGTTGACGCACCAGCGTTGGTGCATCGACCTGGCGTTCGGCCGGGTTGCGTCTGACTGCCTGCTCGGCGATGCGCGCGACCGGCCCGACATCGTCGGTGCGTGCCATCGGCAGAATGGCGCCCTGCGCAACTGCCGCGATCACTGCACGATCACCACGGCCGCGGTAGTCGTAGGGTGGTGTGCCGATGAGCAACTCGTAGAGGATCATCCCGATGCCATAGACGTCCCCGGCGAGCGATGGGCGTACGGGGCCGATGAGAATCTCGGGCGCGCGATAGGCCGGGTGCGCGAATGCGCCATCGTGCCAGACGCCCGCCAGATCGGCGGCGCTGGCGGCATAGCCCAGATCGCTGAGGGTGACCTGCGGCACACCCCCCGCGTCATCGAGTGCGACCAGCAGCGAATCGGGTGCGATGGCCGCGTGCAACAGCCCTTTTGCGTGCAGTTGTGCGATGGCGCTGCCCAGACTCTGCACGATCCAGCCAACGTGGTAGATCCAGAGTTGCGGCCGGCGTCGCAACAATGCACGCAATGGTTCGCCGGGAATCGGCTGCGTGATGCAGTAATAGCGTAGTTGATCACGCACGACGGCACGCCCGTACGGGCTGTCGCTGACGCGCGCCGCCGGAATCGCCGGCAGGAGCACCGGCAGCCCGGCTGGCATTCGGCCGCCCTGGTGCGCGCCAAGGTGCAGCAGCGCGCTGGTCTCGCGCTTCAGCCGTTGCGCCGCGGCGTCGCCGGGGTGTGCCACCTTGAGCATCACGGGCGCACCACTGCGCTGCGCTTCGTAGAGTGCCGCCCCGCGTGTGACGCCGACGAGGCGCACCACCTCGATGTCGCCGAGCCGGTCGCCCAACCCAAAGGTCACCGGTGAAGCCTCGGCCGGGCAGTAACCGGCATAGCAGAAGAGGTTGTGTTCGGCCGACTCACGGGCGCACAACAGACAGACCTGATTCATCTTCCCCTCGTGATCGCCGCACTACTCTTGACATGCGTAATGCCACGCGCGCCACGCACGACCAGCCGCAAGGCGATGGTCATGCATGGCGCAGCGGTGACACCAGGCGGATCAGTAGAAACGCGTCGCGCCCTGGGCATCACCATTCTGGTAGGCGCGGATCGAGGTCTTCAGGTCCTTGTCCAGCTCCTCGCACTTTTTGCTCATCTCTTCGATGTACGGCTTGATCATCTCCATGAATTGCGCCACTGCGAGGCCACCCACCAGCCCAATGAAGGCGGTCTTGTTCAGCGTGTTGATCAACACTCCGAGGATCCTCACCAC
>CAIQIY010000536.1 GCA_903871975.1 uncultured Chloroflexota bacterium
CCAGCGGCGGCACCGCCGTGGCTCGCGCTGCCGGCAGCGCGCATCGCGCTCGTGGGGTATGCGGTGTCGGGGTTCGCCGCGCTGGCGTATCAGGTGATCTGGACGCGCATGCTGGCGATCTTCAGCCTCAATGCGGTGTACTCGTTCACCGTGATGCTGGCAGTGTTCCTCGCTGGCCTGGCGCTCGGTAGCCTGACGACGGCGCGCAGCGCTGACCGCATCGCCGATCCGCTACGGCGCTTTGGACTGATGCAGCTGGCGATCGCGCTGACGAGCACGCTGGTGCTGTATGTCTTTGCCCGCTTGCGCACGCTGCTCGACTGGTTCACGTCGCCACAGGATATGCTGGGCGCGCTGTGGGCCGAGACATTCGCTGCCGGGGTGACGATGCTGCTGCCCACGTTCCTGCTGGGCGCGATGTTCCCGCTGGCGGTGCGTCTGTTCGTGACCGACGATGCGCGGCTGATGGCGCCGTTGGGCCGACTGTACGCGCTGAATACGCTGGCATCGATGGCCGGGGCCTTCATCGCCGGCTTCGTGCTGATCCCCTGGCTGGGGTTGCAGCATGCCGCGCTGGTGGCGGTGGCGCTGAATGCCGTGGTGGGAACCGTTGCGCTGGTGGCGAGCAGCCCGCCGGCACCGCGCACATTGGCGGGCGCACTCGGTGCGACGCTGCTGGCGGCCGTGCTGTTGCCGCCTGGTGTCTATCTCGGCTTCCGCGAAGGCGCCATCCCCGAGCTCAAATTCTATCGCGAAGGTGTCGACGCGACAGTGGCCGTGTTCGAGGTGCGCTCGCCGCCGCTCAAGGTCTCGTTTGTCAACGGCCGCAACGAGGTGCCGACCGATCGCGACAGCATGCAGGCATTCTACTTCCTCGGGCATGTGCCGCCCCTGTTGCGGCCGGATGCCCGCGAGGCGTTGATGATCAGTTTCGGCAATGGCATCGCCTCCGGCGCCATGGCGACCCACGCCATCCCCCGCATTCATGCTGTCGAGCTGGTCGCTGAGCAAGTCGCCGCCGCCGAGCTGTACGAAGTCGAGAATCGCGGCATTCTGCACGATCCGCGCTTCAGCATCACCATCGAAGATGGCCGTAATTATGCGCTGCGCAGCGATGAGCAGTACGACATCATCACAGCCGATGCGACACATCCGATCAACAGCAGCTCGTGGGCGTTGTTTACCGATGAGTTCTATCGCCTGATCCAGGCGCGTCTGGCACCGGGCGGTGTCTTTGTGCAATGGCTGCCGTTCCATGATCTGGCGCAAGACGATCTGCGCGCGATCATCGCGACGTTTGGTGCGGTGTTTCCCAATGCCAGCGTGTGGTATACCGGCGGCACGCACGCATTCCTCGTGGCGACGCCACAGCCGCTCGATGCGGCAGCAGTGCGTGCGTTGGAGCCACGCTTGCAGGCGAGTGCGGCAGCGCGTGCCGATCTTGGTGCCATCGACGACCTGGTCGATGATTTGCTGTTTGATCGGGCGGAGCTCGACGAATACACCGCTGGTGCACGCATCGTGCGTGATGATGATGCCTTCTTTACGCCGGCGCGTGATGTCGAGCGGATCATCGCCAGCTTTGTGCCGTACATGCGCTGACGGCATGCGGGCATACGGAGAGCGGCGCGTCTGTGTGTGCTTCGTCGCAGCTGCTGTGCCCTGCCAGCGGTTGCGACGACGCGGAGGCTTGACCACGCGGCGCCGATGCGGCTATACTGGGCCGAATGAGCAGGAGGGGCGACATGACTCTGCGGATCGGATTCATCGGGTTGGGCATCATGGGGCGCGGCATGGCGCGCAACCTGCTGCGCGCCGGGTTCGCGCTGAAGGTCTGGAACCGCACGGCGGCGCGCATGGCGGAGTTGTCGGCGGATGGGGCCATCGCCACCACCAGCCCGGCGGCGCTGGCTGCCGGCTGCGACGTCGTGATCACATGCGTGTCGGACACTCCCGATGTCGAGCAGGTGCTGTTCGGCGCCGAAGGAGCATGTCATGGCATCGCTGCCGGTGCGATCGTCGTCGACATGAGCACGATCAGCCCGCAGGCCACGCGCCAGTTCGCCGAACGCCTCGCGGCCCAGGGCGTCGCCATGCTCGACGCGCCGGTGAGTGGTGGCTCCGAAGGGGCGGCGCGCGGCACGCTGAGCATCATGGTGGGCGGCGAGGCGGCCGTGCTCGAGCGAGTGCGGCCAGCATTGGCGGCGATGGGCACGACGATCACGCACGTCGGGGGGATCGGCGCCGGCCAGACGGTCAAGCTGGTCAACCAGATCCTGGTGGTAGGCCACGCGATGGCGATGGGCGAAGCGCTGCTGTTCGCCCAGGCGGGTGGCGTGGATCTCGAGCGCGCGCTGCAGGCGGTGACAGGCGGTGCCGCCGGCAGCTGGATGCTGGCCAACCGCGGGCCACAGATCCTGCGGCGTGATTGGCGCCCGGGATTCACCATCGATCTGCAGCAGAAGGACGTGCGGCTGGTCCTGGCGGCCGCCGATGAGATCGGCGCGCCATTGCCGATGACGGCACAGATCTACCAGCTGTACCGCACGTTACAGGCACGTGGCCTCGGGCACGAAGGCA
>CAIQIY010000537.1 GCA_903871975.1 uncultured Chloroflexota bacterium
CCTATGGCCTGATCCGCTTCAACGTGCAGCTGTTCCCGCAGGCTGCAGCGTGGGCTGCGCCGGCCGTCGGCGTGCTGGCGGTGATCGGGGTGCTGTACGGTGGCTGGATCGCGTTTGGTCAGCGCGACATGAAGCGCATTCTGGCGTTTGCGACGGTGAGCCACCTCGGCTTGATCGTGCTGGGCATCTTCGCGCTGAATCCACAGGGGCTCAGCGGTGCGCTGCTGCAGATGATCAGCAGTGGCATCACCACCGGCGCGCTGTTCCTGATCGTCGGCATGCTGGCGGCGCGCCGCGACAGCCGCGATGTCCAGTCGTTTGGCGGAATCTGGGGCCAGGCACCGTTCCTCAGCAGCATCGCGCTGATCATGGTGCTGGCCAGCATCGGCCTGCCTGGCCTGAGCGGTTTCATCGGTGAATTCACCATCATGCTCGGCGCCTGGATCTCGCCGGTGCTGGGCTGGACATACGTCAGCATCGCGGTGTTCGGCGTGGTACTCGCCGCTGCCTACCTGCTGCGCATGTTCCGCCTGGTGTTCATGGGGCCACCGCGCGAGGCCAGCGCACCGCTGCGCGACGCCAACACGCTCGAGTCGCTGATGCTCGGCGTGTTGCTGGTGCCAACGCTGGTGATCGGGCTCTATCCCAACGCCGTGCTGCTGACGATGGAGCCGTCGGTGCAGCAGATCGCCCAACAGATCGGCCAGACGCTGGCGAGCCGCTGAGGCGGTGTACCGCGTCGCCCCACGTGTGAGACACGTCGAGAGGGAAGAAGCGACTGATGATCACATTACCTGTCATCGACTGGACCATCGTGGCGCAGCTGCTGGTGGTGTTCGGCGGCGCGACGGTGCTGCTGTTGCTCGATCTGGTGATCCCGGCCGGGCGGAAGCAGCTCACGGCGTATCTCGCGCTGCTGGTGCTGCTCGGCGCGGCGGCGGTGGGCGTGATGCATGCCGGCATCAATGGCGCGACGTTCGGTGGCACGCTGCGGCTGGACCCGTTCCGCACTGCGGTGGGGCTGGTGTGTGTGGTGGCGGCGGCGCTGAGCATCCTGCTGGCGGTGGCGTTCCTCGGGCGCCATCAGATCGAGCGCGGCGAGTTTTCGGTGCTGGTGCTGTTTGGGACGGGCGGGATGCTCCTGCTGGTGCAGGGTGCCGATCTGGTGGTGCTGTTCCTCGGCCTCGAGTTGCTCTCGATTACCCTGTATGTGCTGGCCGGCTTTGCGTTGCCCGAGCCGCGATCCGAAGAGGCAGCGCTCAAGTATCTGCTGACCGGGGCATTTGCGACCGGGTTCCTGGTGTTTGGCATCGCACTGATCTATGGCGCGACCGGCACGACGGCCTTGGCGGCGATTGCCGCTGCCAATCCCGGCCTGACGGGCGAGTACTGGCTGTATGCGGCGTCGGGCATGCTGCTGCTGGTGGTCGGCCTGGGCTACAAGGCGTCGTTGGTGCCGTTTCATATGTGGACGCCCGATGTCTATGACGGGGCGCCGACGCCGGTGGCGGCGTTCATGTCGGTGGCGAGCAAGGCGGCGGTGCTGGCAGCATTGACCCATGTGCTGCTGGTGGGCTTCGGCGAATTGCGTGCACTGTGGGCACCGATCCTGGCGGTGGTGGCGGCGGCGACGCTGCTGGTGGGCAATATCGGTGCGCTGGTGCAGCAGAATGTCAAGCGCATGCTGGCGTATTCGAGCATCGGCCAGGCTGGGTATCTGCTGTTCGCTCCGATCGCTGCCAGCGACCGTGGCATCGATGCGTTGGTGTTCTACCTGGCGAGCTACACCGTCGCCAATCTGGCGGCGTTTGCCGTGCTGATCGCGCTCGAGGCCCGCGGCGAGACCGAGTGGGACATGGCGCGATTGTCGGGCCTGTGGCAGCGGAGCCCGGGGCTGACGCTGGTGCTGGCACTGGCGCTGCTGTCGCTGGCTGGTGTGCCGCCGACGGCCGGGTTCGTCGCCAAATTCGCGATGTTCGATGCAGTCTGGCAGGCTGGGTATCCGGCGCTGGTGGTGTTGGGGGTGATCACGTCGGCGATCGCGGCGGCGTATTATCTGCGCGTGTTGCTGCGCGCGGCCGGCCCGGCCGAGACGGATCCGCCGCCGATGTTCGGCGATTGGCCGCTGCGGTTGGGCATGGCGCTGACGGCGTTGGCGATCGTGGCGCTCGGAGTGCTGCCGGGGTGGTTGCTGAATTTCAGTTGAGTCGCGCCGATGCGAGTACTGCTGATCCGTCACGGCGAGACTGACTGGAACGCTTCGCAGCGTTATCAGGGGCACGGCGCGATGCCACTGAACGCACGGGGCCGCGCACAGGCCCACGCGCTGGCGCAGCGCCTGGGAGCACGCGGGCCGTTCGCGTCGTTGGTGAGCAGCGACTTGCCGCGCGCCATGGAGACGGCAGCCATCTTGGGGTCGGCGTTGGGGCTGGCGCCCCAGCACCACGCGGGCCTGCGCGAGATCGACGTCGGCGAGTGGGCTGGCCTCACACCATCGGATGTGCGGCAGCGCCTGCCCGACCACTGGGTGGCCTACGCGCGCGACCCCGCCAATACGCCACGTCAGGGCGGCGAATCGTATGCCCAGGTGCAGCGACGCGCCGTCGCCGCCCTCGCCGAACTCGTCGCGGCCGGCGATGGTCCGATCGCGCTGGTGTCGCATGGTGGCACCATCCGGGCATTGCTGTGCCATGTGCTGGGGCTGGACCTGGCGCGCATCGATCACCTGTGGATCGACAATTGCGCGATCTGCGAGCTGCGTCTGCGCCATGATCGCTGGCGCGTGGTGCGCATCAACGACGCTGCACACCTCGAGGGCAGTGCGCTGGCCGATGGCGAATGAGGCCGGCGACCGATGCAGTCATGGCTGCACGGTTCGCGGCATTCGTGACCGTCGGAGGCGGAGACGCCGATGAGCCTCGTCGTCGCTACCGAGCAACTCCTGATCGACGCGGCCGCGCCGTTGCGCCTCGATGCGATCGTGCAGCGATTGGCGGCTGATGGCGTGGCGGTGCCCCGACACGAACTCTACGCGCTGTTGAAACGCGAGCCACGCTTCGTTCACATCGGCACCGATCGCTGGGCCGTCCGCCTGCAGCTCGATGCCCGCGGCCTGGCCGATGTCGTCGTGGCGCTGCTGATCGCTGCCGGAAGCCCGCTCGATGCGGCGACGCTGCTCGAACGCCTGCCACGCGACGTTGCGGCGGCACAGGCCGACCTCACGGTGCGCACCGCGATGGCGCGACTGGCCGCCGATCCGCGGCTCGCCGTCGGCGCTGATGGGCGCTGGCAGCTGACCGAACCTGCCGCCGCGCTGCCTGATTGGCTGGTCCGGCTGTCGCCGCAGCATCGGAACGCCGCCGCTCAGGATGGATGCATCGACTCTGCGCTGATGGGTCGGATCGAGCGCGCGCGCGTCGGACGCATGCGGGTCGGCGCACGGCTGCTGATCATCGACGAATCCGGCACGCCGGTCGCGCAGGCGTTCGTCTGGCGCGTGGTGGCTGGCACAGCGCCGCTGGTGCGCGTGGTCTGGCGTCGTGGCGGCCTGGTCGAGCTCGCCGTTCGTTGGCGTGCGAGCGCACGTCGCCCTGCGCCGGCAGTGCGCCGATTCGGCAGCGCACCCGCACCAGTGCCTGGTGTGCTGCCGCGTCGCTGGGCGACACTCGGCGCTGCGCTCGCAGCCGCCCGCAACCTCGGCGATGGGCCGTTCAGCGACGATGCGTTTCCGGGCGCCGACGAGCCGCGCGCCGATGCCTTGTCGGCGCTGCTGTCGTTGCGCCTGCTCACACGCGACGCCGACCGGCGCCTGATTCCGGCGGCGCATCTGGCGGGCACCGACCGGGCAGTGCTGCGGGTGTGCGCGCTCGGGTTGCTGGTGTGGCACCATGGTGCGCCGACCATGCCCGCGCGCCATGTGCTGCGCCACTGGCCCGATGCGTCCGGCGCTCCCGTGGCCGGCTTCGCCGGGCTGGCCGACGACGATGCGCTGCTGCTGGCGCGCTGGTATGCCGAAGCCGGCTTGATTCACCTCGATGGCGCTCGCTGGTTCCCCACGGCCACTGCCCTGCTGCCGCTCGCCGAGGCCGATCACGCCAGCCAGCTGGCCGACCGGCTGCTCGCGGCGTTGCTGGCCGACGTGCGCCAGCTGCACCAAGATGCACCGCTGCCGGCGGTCGCCGATCTGTCGGCGCGCCTCAGCGAGCTCGGCACCGAACTGCTGATCGATCCCCATACCATCCGACGCATCTACCGCTCCTTGCTCGCTGGCCGCCATGTGATGCTGTTCGGCCCGCCCGGCACCGGCAAGACCGAGCTGGCGCGTCGCTTGCCGGCCGTCTTGTGGCGCGCTCCATCGCCGCATGGGCGCCCGGGCTGCGAGCCGGGCGGCCCGCTGCTCGTCGACGATGGAACCATGATCGAGGGCTATGCCACGCTGGTGACGACGGCGACCGACGAGTGGGGGGTGCGCGATGTGATCGGCGGCATCGCGCCGGCGCTGGATGGCCCGCACGGCCAGGTGCGGTATGCCATCAGCTTCGGCGCGCTGACGCGTGCCATCTTGTACCACTACCAGGACACGGCAGATGGTCGGCGGCTGCCGGCGGACGGCCGATTTGTGCGTCGCGCCGTGCAGATCGACGGCCAGGCGCGCTGTGGCGTCTGGCTGGTGATCGATGAAGTGTCCCGGGCACCGATCGATGCGGCGCTCGGTGGTGTGCTCACGACCCTCGGCGGCGGCGATGTGGCGCTGCTCGACGTGCCGGCCCCCGATGGCTCGACGGTGGCGGTGCCGTTGCCGCGCGACTTCCGCATCATCGGTACGTTGAACCGCGTCGACCGCCATTTCGTCAATCAGCTCTCCGAGGCGCTGAAGCGACGATTCGACTTCATCGAGGTTCTGCCGCCACCGCGTGCGCTGGCCGAGGCCGAACAGGGCATCGCGGCGGCGGCTGCGCTGCGCCGGCTGATTGCTGCCGGCTGGGATGTGCTGCAGGACGTCGGCGGCGTGCTGCTGTGGCCGACGGTCTTGCGCGTGATGCCGGTCGACGATGGGATCGCACGCTATCGGCTGGAGCTGCTCGATGCCGCTGCCGCGGCGGCGGTGTCGAGCGCTTGGCGCATCATGACGCTGGTGCGCCGCTTCCGCCCACTCGGCACGGCACAGCTGGTGGCACTCTACCTCGATCTGTTCGGTGGCGTGCGCGTCGAGCTCGACTGGCGCGAAGCACTGGATGGCGCGCTGGCGGACAGCCTCGCCGACCAGCTGCAGATCCTCGGGACGAGTGCACTGCAGTGCCTGATCGCGTTCGTGGATCATGCCGGCGATGCTGTGGTGCTGTACGAACGCTGGGACGGGCTGGTTGCCAGCCTGCCGCCGGCGCGCCAGGCGGCGCTGCGCGTGGCGCTGATGCTCGATGCCTGGCCCGATGCCGCGCTCGTCGGCGAGCCGCTGGCGCTGCCGGACGATGGTTGGTTCCGGCGGCGGTTGTGTGCGTTCGACGATGACCACATCGCGTGACGCGGCCAGCGTCATCGGTGCGGCGCTGGCACCGGTGCCGGGCCGGTGCGCCGGAGTGTTGGGGAGGGCGCCACATGAACCGTTGGGAGGTGGTGTCGGGCGATGCGATCATCTGGCTGCAGTGGCGCCTGGTCGCATTATTGCGCCAGCACGACAACGCGCTGCTCGGTGACAGCGCCGCGCCGTGGCGCCGGATGGCGGCGCTGACCAGCGCGGCAGATACCTTGCTCGACGACCTGATGCCGCGTGTCGTACGCCACCTGAGCGCCGCGGCGTCGCACACGCGTGGCCACGAGCTGCTGCCGACCCGTGGGCGCGTCGATTGGCCGCGGACGCTGGCGGCGAACTGGCGAACGCTGCCTGACCATCCCCCGCTCAGCGTCGTAGCGCAGCGCCGTGGCCAAGCGTTCGATACGCCCGCGAACCGGCTCGCCGTCTCGGCGCTGCTCGATGTGCGCGCCGCGCTGACGCGTGAGCTCACGTGGATCGTGCCCGATCAGCGCCACGCGTTGTTGCGTCAACCGCTCGTGCGCCATGTCGAGCGCTGTGATCGCGTGCTCGCGCTGCCGCCGTTCGCCGGCCTGGTGCAACGCGATGGGCGTGTCCGCCATGCCGACATCGAACCGACGCAGCACCCGCCCGGGCTACCTCGTGCGTACGAGCCGTTGTTGCCCTGGCGCGCCGCGTTCACCCGCCTCGCGACGCTCGGCGCGCAGCCGCCGCTCAATGCCGGCCGGCTGGGTGATGCTGATCGGGCGCATGTCGATGAGCTCTATCGCTGGTGGCTGTTCTACGAAACCATCGATCTCGCGACGCACCAAGGCGCCGGGCTCGAGTGGCGCCCGGCGCACCACGAGGCATTGCTGCGCTGGCCGGGGCCCCGGTGCTGCCGGCTGCGCCGCGGCGCCGCGCTCGATGCGCCATGGCAGCGCGCGCCGGCGGTGGTGCCCGATCTGCACCTCGAGGTGCA
>CAIQIY010000538.1 GCA_903871975.1 uncultured Chloroflexota bacterium
CCGGGCGCGCGTGGTGGATTCACTCATGCGCGGGCAATGGATTGGCAGCGAAGGCGTACTCCGTCACGATCTGCCCACCGATCAGATGTTCCTGAATGATGCGCTCGAGCACTGCCGGAGTGCAGGAGTGATACCAGGTTCCCTCGGGATACACCAGCGCGATCGGGCCACGCGCACAGACGCGCAGGCAATTCGCCTTGGTCCGGTAGACGCCGCCGTCGGACAACGACAGGCCCAGCTGCTTCAGACGATCCTTGAGGTACTCCCACGAGGCCTGACCTTCCTCCAGCGCGCAGCACTTCGCCTCGCGCTGGTCGGCACACAGAAAGATGTGCCGTCGATAGGTGCCGAGATGCAGATCGCTGATCTTCTTCGTCAGATCATCCATATGCTGACTCCGTGCTTTGCGTGCGCACCAACAGCGCCACGCACCACAGGCCATCAGGCCAGCGGCACCGTGAAATGAAAGGTTGACCCTGCACCTTCACGGCTCGTCACCCAGATCCTGCCACCATGGCCTTCAACCAGATGTTTGGCGATCGCCAATCCCAGGCCGGTACCGCCGCTGTTGCGCGTTCGCGCCCGATCAACTTTGTAGAATCGCTCGAAGATCCGTGAAACATCGCGTTCGGGAATGCCGATGCCGTCGTCATCGACCATCACCAGCGCCCAGGCGCCGGATTGGTGCCCCGCCGGGAGCGTGACTGCAGCACCATCGCTGCCGACTGCACGCGAACGCTGATCGATCGTGAGCACCACGGCACTGACCCGAATGGTGCCGCCTTCGGCGGTGAACTTGACGGCATTATGCAACAGGTTGAGCAAGACCTGCCCGATGCGGCCATCGTCGATCAAGGCTGGTGGCACGTCATCGGCGATGATCAGCATGCAACGGATATGCTTGCGTTCGGCCTGCGGTCGGATGCGCTCCAACGCACGATGCGCCGTCGCCCGCAACGATGCCGGGCCAAGCTGGAGTGCGACGCGCCCGGATTCGATCTGCGACAGCTCGTGCAGCTCATCGACGAGCTGCGTGATCGCATCGACTTCGTGGGCCATCTGCCCCAACATGCGCTCGGCGACCGGTGGCGGCGGCCCGGATTGCAGCGTCTCGACCAGCAGCTTGACCGAGGCCAGTGGTGTGCGCAGTTCGTGCGAGACATTGGCGACCAGATCGCGCCGCGCACGCTCCAGCGCGTTCAATTGCGTGATGTCGCGAATGATCAGTACAACGACCCGCCGGCCGGCGAGATCGATGGCGGCCGCGCGTACGCGCAGGGTACGCCCCTCGAGCGGTGGCTGGACGACGACATCGCGTGGTTCGGCGTCGTGCATGACATCATCGACCAGTGCGTCCACTTGGTGATCACGCGCGACCGTGATGACGGTGCGGCCGATCGCCTCGGTGTGATCCACCTCGAAGATGCCACTGGCGACGCGGTTGAGGTGCAGAATCTGGTGATCGGCATCGACGACCAGCAACCCGGCATCGATCGCCTCGGATGCCTGGTAGAGCGTCGGAATATCGACGGTGGCGGGCGGTGAAGCGGGCACGACGGCGACCGGCGCGGCACGACGCCGGAACACGATGCCACCGCCCATGAACCCGACCACCAGCGCGAGGACCACGCTGATCAATACCGGCACATCCATGCCATCTCACCTGGCCGTCGGCACTTCGAAGCGATACCCGATGCCACGGACTGTCTGGATGTAGACCGGCCGGCTCGGCTCGGTTTCGACCTTCTCGCGCAGCCAGCGGATGTGCACATCGACCGTACGACTGTCACCGAGGAAATCATACCCCCAGACGCGTTCGAGCAGGACATCGCGCGACAACGCCATGCCACGATGGCGCACCAGACACGTGAGCAGATCGAATTCCTTCTGCGACAGGCTGATCTCGCGCCCATCACACCAGACGCGCCGTGATCCGGTATCGATACGCACGTCACCGGCATCGAGAACCTCTCGATTGATTGCCGTCTGACGATCGGTGCGGCGCAGGATGGCGCGAACACGTGCCAGCAACTCGCCGAGGCTGAACGGCTTGGCGACGTAATCATCGGCGCCGAGCTCGAGCCCGGCAATGCGGTCGATCTCGTCCCGACGTGCCGTCAGCATCAGGATGGGCGTATCGCCTTCCTGGCGCAGGATACGACAGAGCGAGAAGCCGTCCAGCCGTGGCAGCATGACATCAAGGACGACGAGGTCCGGTCGATCGCGCCGCGCGCGATCCAGCGCTGTCACGCCGTCACCGGCGTGGACGACCGCATAGCCCTCGCGCTCGAAGTTGTAACGCAGCGTCTCGGCAAGCGTCGCGTCGTCTTCTACCAGCAGGATCGTCGACATGGCAGGCCTCGTTGCTACAGCGATTGTTCGGGATGTTCGTCGACGATGAGCGGGCCTACGCCGTCACTGGCCTGACACACGTGCCACGTGACCGAACGCCCGGTCGCCGCATGGTAGCGCGCAGCTACCGTGCTGCAGAAGGGATCGACCGCCGCCGCTTCGACCAGGCTCACGGTGCATCCGCCGAACCCCGCTCCGGTGAGCCGGGAACCGAGGCAGCCCGGCGCTTGCTGTGCTGCTGCGACGAGTGCGTCGATCTCGGTGGTGCTGATCTGGTAATCATCGCGCATGCTGACATGCGACTGGTTCATCAGTTGGCCAAATTGCGCCACATCGCCGACTTCGAGCGCCGTTGCGCCACGCACGGCACGATCATTCTCGCTGATGACGTGGCGCGCCCGCGCCCGCTCGACGTCGGGCAGCAGCGCGGCGTGCGCGGCAAACCAGTCGGGCGTGACATCGCGCAGCGCCGTGATCGCGGGATTGTGCTGGCGAAACATCGCGACTGCACGCTCGCATTCGGCCCGACGCTGGTTGTATGCCGAGCTGGCCAGCGTCCGCGCGATGTGGCTGTCGGCGACGACGATCCGGATCGATGCCGGCAACGGTACACAGCGATAGCTCAGATCGCGACAATCGATCAACAATGCATGGCCGCGGCGCCCGAGGGTCGCAATGAACTGATCCATGATGCCGC
>CAIQIY010000539.1 GCA_903871975.1 uncultured Chloroflexota bacterium
CACCAGCGCAATCGTCCGCGGCTGGTGCCCCGCCAGTGCGCGTGCCGCATCGTCGACCAGCAGCGCACCGAATGGTGCGGGGGCACCAGCAGCGCATTCAAACGCAGTCGCCAGCCGCTCGTCGAGCAGCAGCAGCCGATCGATGCGCCGTGCAACAACCAACACAGAACCCGGGCGACGCCAGATCAGCAGCGTGATGGCGAGCCATGGCGCCAGCGGGAGCGCAGCCCACAATGGCACGAGGCCTGCCAAGCGCAGCAGCCATGCGCCAATCGCGCAGGCCAGCAGCGCCGGAGCCAGCCAGCGGCCAGCGAACTGCAGCGCATCGGCGAGCCGCAACCGGGCAATGAACGGCGCGGCCACCTGCGACAACCCGCCCGGCGGTGGCGCGGTCACTCCTCGATCTTCCGCCATACGCTGCGCTCCGACACCGTCCGGCCACGCGCGCCGCGCTCGACCGTCTCGATCACGCGCTGGCTGACGATCGTGACGATCGAGGCATTGCGACCTGTCGGGCGCTCGAGGATGCGGGCGAGATCGCCAGCGGCAGCCGGGCCGCGGCGCCGGAGCCAACCGACGGCGGCCTCGGCCGCCAGCGCCAGCGCACCCAGTGCGACAGTACGGCCGACTTGTTGCAACGTGATGGGCAGTTGCCGCCCGGCGATCGTCAGGGCTGTCGAACGTGGGGCCAGCTCACCACCCGGCTCGAAGCGCTGCAACGCGGTACCACAATCACCGCAGAAGCGGTGATCGAGCGGATTACCGCGCTGACAGCGGGGGCAGACGCGCTCGATCATTGGCATGCTCCTCTCGGCATCATGGACAGAATACGTGCTGTCCAGTATAGCATGCGAGACGGCAGAGAACCGGCGCGAGGCGGCGAACACGCGTGAGTCGGCAGCACGATTCGGGGGCGTGCATCGACCGCCATCGCCAGTGCTGCGACCACGCGACCCGCACCCTGCATCACCCCGCATCACCGCATCACCCGGTGATCCATCATGCGACGCCGGAATATGCTATACTGCGCCCACCCCAGCGCGTGGATTGGGAGTGATGCCCGTCGATGGGCCCATTGTCCTGACCGAGGCGCCATGAAACCTGCAATTGAGCTCCGTTCGGCCGTCAAGCGATTCGGCGGCGTCACTGCTGTCGACAACGTCTCGTTGACCATCGGCGACGGTGAGTTCTTCTCGCTGCTCGGGCCGTCAGGGTGTGGCAAGACCACGACATTGCGCATGATCGCCGGATTCGAGTTCCCCGACGCCGGCGACATCCTGCTGCACGGCACCTCGATCGGCACCACCCCACCACATCAGCGGCGCGTCAATACCGTCTTTCAGTCCTATGCGCTGTTTCCCCACATGACGGTCGCCGGCAACATCGGCTTTGGCCTCGAGATGCAGCGTATCGCGCCGACCGAACGCGAACGGCGTGTCCGCGAGGCGCTCGAGCTCGTCAGGTTGGCCGACTACGGTGAGCGCTGGCCACGGCAGCTCTCGGGCGGGCAGCAACAGCGTGTCGCACTCGCGCGCGCCCTGATCAACCGCCCCGAAGTGCTGTTGCTCGACGAGCCGCTCGGCGCGCTCGACCAGAAGCTGCGCAAGGAGATGCAGCTCGAGCTCAAACGCATGCAGGAACGCGTCGGCATCACCTTCATCTTCGTCACCCACGATCAGGAAGAGGCGTTGTCGATGAGCGATCGGATCGCCGTGATGCATCACGGCCGCGTCCTGCAGATCGGCACCCCGACTGCGATCTACGAACGACCGAATTGCCGGTTCGTCGCCGACTTCATCGGCGATACCAACTTTCTCGATGGCCGGATCACCGCCAGCCACGCCGGACATGCCGTCATCACGACCGATGACGGCCTCGTGATCACGGGTGCCAGCGATCGCTCGCTGACGATCGGCAGCACGGCTACCGTATCGCTGCGCCCCGAGAAGGCACGGCTCACCATCGATGTACCACCCGGCGACATCGCCAACTGTTTCGCCACGACTGTCGACCGGGTCGACTACATCGGTAGCGACACGCGCATGCTGGTGCGCATCGGCAGCGAGCGCACCGTGAGCGTCTGGGAGCAGAACAACCGCTCGACGCTCGATCGCGACGCGTACTGGCAACCCGGCGAGGCCGGCTACCTGTGGTGGCCGGCCGAGAATGGCCTCGTGCTCGCAGAATGAGGTGATGGCGCGGCCTGGCAGCGTGCATGGGCCGCCGAGTGCTGGAGGGCAGACATCGATGGCAATCGGGGGGATCACGGCCGCCGGTGCGCGGTCGGGCGCGCGTCGCCGCTTGGCGATGCTGCTTGCGCCGGGTCTCTTCTGGCTGATCGCGTTCTTCGCGATACCGCTCGTGGTGGTGCTGGCGTACAGCGTTGCCGTGCCGGGGCCGACTGGCCGCGTCGAATGGCGCTTTACGCTCGAGAACTACCAGCGCCTCTTCGGCGAGACGCTGTATGTCAGTGCATACGTGCGCTCACTGTGGGTTGGGCTGCTGACGACGCTCATCTGCCTGGTGGCAGGGTATCCACTGGCGCTGTTCATCGTGCGCCAGCCACCGGCCTGGCGTGCCGCACTCCTGTTCCTCATCCTCATCCCGTTCTGGACCAACTTTCTGGTGCGTACCTACGCCTGGATGATCATCCTGAGCAACAATGGCATCGTCAACACGGCGATCCAGTCGCTCGGATTGCCGCGCCAGATCCTCTACCCGGGCGAGGGCGCCGTGCTCGTCGGGCTGGTGTATGGTCAGTTGCCGTTCATGGTGCTGCCACTCGTTGCCGCGCTCGATCGGTTTGATTTCACATTGATGGAAGCGGCTGCCGACCTCGGTGCCAGCCGCCGTCGTGCATTCTGGCGCATCATGCTGCCGCTCACCGCGCCAGGGATCGCTGCAGGCTCGGTGCTGGTGTTCATCCCGACCGTGGGACAGTTCGTCGTGTCGGATCTGCTCGGTGGCGCCAAGGTCGATTTCCTGGGGAACCTGCTGCAGCGCCTGTTCACGCGCTCCAATCCTCCCAATTGGCCGTTGGGCTCGGCGATGGCGGTGATCTTCATGGTGGTGCTCACCGTCGCAATCGTCGCCTATTTTCGTGCTACGGCCGAGGAGCGACGCTGATGGCACGACAGGCCCCCGATGCCGGCGGACTGTTGCTCCGGCTGCACACCGGCGCGACGCTGGTGTTCCTGTACGCGCCGATTGTGGTGCTGGTGGTGTTCTCGTTCACCAGCGACAGCTTTGGTGTACGCTGGACCGGCTTCACGCTGCAATGGTACGAACGCCTCTTCCGCGACGAACGACTGATCGGCGCGACGCTGAACACGCTGCTGGTGGCGACGATCTCGACGGTGATCGCAACGGTGATTGGGACGATGCTGGCGTTCGCGATGGAACGCTATCGCTTTCGCGGGCGTACTGGCCTCGAGGCGCTGCTGTATGTGCCGATCGTCATCCCCGAGATCGTGATGGCACTGGCGTTGCTCGGCTTCTTTGCACTGGCCTTCGGCCTGATCGATGCCTGGTTCGGCGTGCGACCCGTCATGGGGCTGGCGACGGTGATCATCGCCCATGTGGCATTCACCATCTCGTTTGTCGTCGTGGTGGTGCGCACCAGTCTCAAGAGCTTCGATCTGCGGCTCGAGGAGGCTGCGGCTGATCTCGGTGCCGACCCATGGCAGACCTTTCGCCATATCACGCTGCCGTTGATTCTGCCCGGCATCATCGGCGGTGCCTTGCTCGGCTTCACGCTCTCACTCGATGATTTCATCATCACCTTCTTCACCACTGGCCCGGGGACCTCGTTGCTGCCGGTCGAGGTCTACGGTCAAGTCAAGCGGGCGATCACACCCAAGATCAATGCGCTCTCGACCCTGATGCTGGTCGCATCGATCACATTGGTCTTCCTGTCGCAATTTGTTCAGCGGCGCGGCCGCACAGCATGAATGATCAGTCGGATGCAGGAAAGGAATCATTGATGAAACAGCTGTCCCGGTTCGTCCTGATCGTCGCCAGCCTGATGCTGCTTGTGGCATGCGGCGGTACCGCCCCGACGACGCCCACGGCGGCGCCGTCGTCTGATGCACCAGCCACCGATGGCGTCGACCGCGAACAACTGGCACAGGAACTGCGCGTCTATAACTGGACCGACTACATCGATCCGGCGCTACTCGATGCCTTCGAGCAGGAATATGGCGTCCGGGTGATCGTCGACAACTACGACGCCAATGAGGACATGATTGCCAAGGTGCGTGCTGGTGGTTCGGGCTACGACATCGTCGTTCCATCCGACTATGCAGTCGAGACGATGTGGCGTGATGACTTGCTCCAGGAAATCAATCGCACCTGGTTGCCAAATCTGGGCAATCTTGAGCCATCGCTGCTCGACAAGTACTTTGATCCGGGCAACCGCTACTCGGTGCCATATATGTATGGCATCACCGGCATCGCCTATCATCGCTCGGCATTCCCCGATGGAATCACCAGCTGGGCAGCGCTGTTCGACCCAGTGCAGCTTGAGCGCGTGCGTGGCCAGGTGAGCATGCTTGATGACGAGCGCGAGACGCCGGGTGCAGCCCTGCGGTATCTGGGTCACTCGCTCAATGCGACTGATGCAGCGGCGATCGCCGAGGCGACTGCATTGTTGCAGGCGCAGACGGAGTATCTGGCGGCCTATAACAGCAGCGATGTGAATCGGAAGCTCTCGAGCGGGGAGTACCTCATCGCCCATGCCTGGAGCGGCCAGGCGATGCAGGCACGCAATGGGCTGGGCGACGAGTTCGCCGGCAATCCCGAGATCGCGTTCGTCATCCCGAATGAGGGCGGGGCGATCTGGATGGACAACATGGCGATCCTCAAGGAATCACCCAACGCCTATACTGCGCACGTGTTCATTGATTTCCTGATGCGCCCAGAGATCGCAGCGCAGAATGCCGGCTACATCGGCTATTTGACGCCGAATGCCGCCGCGCTGGCGCTGCTGCCCGACTCCATCAAGGCGCTGTACGCCGAGGGATTTGCGCCCGACGCGACGGTGATGCAGCGTCTGGAGTGGATGGTGCGCGACGAACAGTCGACGGTGTTCACCGAGCTGTGGACGGCCGTCAAGGGGCAGTGAGCGACATTGGGCGGCTGTCCATCGCTCCAGCGGGGTGCAGCGGCAGCGCCGTGGGGGCCACGACGGTGCCGCTGCGCGTCTCAGCCGCGCGGCGCATCGTCGACGGGCGGCGCACCAGCAGCCGACGCCTCGGCAGGCGCGTCGTCGACGGGCGGCGCACCAGCAGCCGA
>CAIQIY010000540.1 GCA_903871975.1 uncultured Chloroflexota bacterium
GCACCGGCTCACACCAGCCGCCGGCTCTCTGGGCACGCTTCTGCCGTACTCTTCCCGTTCAACGTCGTTGTGATCTTCAGTTGCGCCGAGTATAGCAGTCAGGTTGCCGGCTGTCAATGCCGCGCGGACGATGAACCCCCACCCCGAGCCCGCTCCCGCGACTGCAGGAGCGGGGTGACGGGGTGTTGGTACCCCGTGCGGCGTTGAAGGGCCCTACGCCGCCGCGATCGCTGCCCGCAGCCGCAGCGCCTCGCGTCGCGCGGCCTCGGCGAAGTCGGCGCCGGAGCTGGCGTACAGGATGCTGCGCGAGGCGTTGATCAACGCACCGCCGCCGGCGGCATCGCGCGTGGCGCGTACAGCCGCCGCCAGATCGCCGCCCTGCGCGCCGACGCCCGGCACCAGCAGCGGCAGCGCGGGGCACAGCGCACGCACCGCCGCCGCCTCGTCGGGGAACGTCGCGCCGACCACCAGCCCGACATTGCCGGCAGCATTCCACTCGTATGCCGCACGCCGCGCGATCTCGAGATACAGCGGCCGACCGTCCTCGAGCCGCAGTTGCTGCACCTCGGCACTGCCGGGATTCGAGGTACGGCACAGGATGAAGCACCCACGGTCGCGCCACGCCAGAAATGGCGCCAGTGCATCGCCACCCAGATACGGGCTGAGCGTCACCGCGTCGGCGCCGAGGACGTCGAACGCGGCCCGCGCGTAGGCTTCGGCCGTCGAGCCGATGTCGCCACGCTTGGCATCGAGGATCACCGGCACAGCCGCCGGCACCATCGCGATCACGTCGGCCAGCCGCTGCATGCCCGCAATGCCCTGCGCCTCGAAGAAGCCACTGTTGGGCTTGAACGCGCAGACCACATCGGCCGTCGCCGCGATGATCTCGTGGCAGAAGCGCGCGATCGGGTCGGCTTCACCCCGCAGCACTGCCGGCAGCCGGTCGAGCTCGGGGTCGAGCCCAAGGCAGAGCCACGACCCGTGGCGCGCCGCAGCAGCGGCGAGCTTCGCACCAAATGTCATCGTGTGTGCTCCCAATCGTCGTCGGTCTGAATTGGCATTGATTGTACGATGATCACCATCGCTGATCAACGCGAGGTGTGGCATGCCGGCTGCCGGCGTCGCATCGATGCTGCCCGCCCGCCCCCGGCTCCATGCGCGCCACGCGCGGGCGATCTTTGTGCGCAATCGCACAATCCCCCATCGGAGGGGTTGACTTTCGCGGCGGCATGATGCTATAGTGGCGCGGACTGAGGGGGGCGGCTGCCGGGGCGTGCCGGTCACGGCGCGGACCGTGTCGGAGCGCGTCGCATGGTGGCGGCTGCGCCCGACGCGCACCCGATGATGGTACGATGAAAGCACAGCCATGACGACGCAGCCTGACGGCTCGACGCTACCCGCGTGGGCGGGTGCCATCGAGCGGATGCTCCAACTCGGTCGAACGCGTGGCTATCTGACCTACGCCGACATTGTCGAGTGTTGCCCGCAGCCAGAGCTGCAGATCGCCGACATCGACCAGCTGTATGCGGTGTTGCACGCCGAGGGCATCCAGGTATCGGAGCACCCCGAAGACGCCGACGCACCGACTGACCCTGCAGCACTCCAGGACGAGATCATCCCCGAGTTGCCCGATCTGGCCGACGTCGCGCTCGATGACCCGGTGCGCATGTATCTCCAGGAGATCGGCCAGGTTCCGTTGCTGACCGCCGACCAGGAGGTTGCGTTGGCGCAGCAGATGGAGAGTGGCGTCGCAGCGCGGTGTGCATTGTCGCGCGGCGAGCCAGGCTCGATCGCCGACCGAATGACCTACGAGCAGCAGGTCGCCCGGGGCAACGATGCGCGGCAGCACCTCATCCAGGCCAACCTGCGGCTGGTCGTCTCGATCGCCAAGAAGTACACCTCGTACGGATTGACGATGATGGACCTGGTGCAAGAGGGCAACATCGGCCTGATGCGGGCCGTCGAGAAGTTCGACTACACCAAGGGGCACAAGTTCTCGACATATGCCACCTGGTGGATCCGTCAGGCGATCACGCGGGCGATCGCCGACCAGAGCCGCACCATCCGATTGCCGGTGCACATGGGCGAGGCGATCTCGCAGGTGAAGCGCACATCGCACCGGCTGCAGCAGGTGATGCAGCGCGAGCCAACCCCCGAGGAGATCGCCGATGTGATGGGCATCTCGTCGGTGAAGGTGCGCCGTACGCTCGAAGCATCGCTGCAGCCGCTGTCGCTCGAGATGCCCGTGGGGCAAGAGGGCGAAGGGCGCATGGGGGATTTCATCGAGGACGACCGCATCTCGACGCCGTCCGAGGCGGCGACGGTATCGTTGCTGCGCGAGCACCTGGAGGAGGTGCTGCAGAAGCTGCCGGAGCGCGAGCGCAAGATCATCCAGTTGCGCTATGGGCTGCGCGATGGGCGCTACCGGACGCTTGAGGAGGTCGGGCTCGAGTTTGGCATCACCCGCGAGCGGATCCGCCAGATCGAGGCGGTGGCGTTGCGCAAATTGCGCCACCCGCATCTGGGCAAGAAATTGCGCGGGTATCTCGACTGATGGTGGGTGCGGCGGGCTACCGATTGCGCCAGTTCGGCGCGGCGCTGGTCGCGCGGGTGCATCCGGCCGAACGCCGCTGGCTTGCGAGTGTGCTCCGCCCGGCAGAGCTGCAGGTGTTCGAGCAGATGCCGCGCTACGACCAGCGACATGCGCTCGACGTGTGCCTCGCGTTGCGCCGTGCCGGCCACGATGATCGCGATGTCTGGTGTGCGGCATTGCTGCACGATTGCGGCAAGTGCGACGACCGGGGCCGACCGATGCCACTGGCCTGGTATGGGGTGTTCGTGATCCTGCAGGCGTGCTGGCCGGCAGCCTACCATGCCGCCGCGCGCAGTGGCCGGCCGCGATGGCGCTGGTTCGGCATCCACGCCGCCCACGAGCGGCGCGCCGTCGTGCTGGCACAGCGGATCGGTACACGCCCGGCGGTGCTGGCGATCCTGGCCGCCATCGCCGACGGCACGCCCCACCCCGCAGCCGATGCCGTGCGCCACGCCGATGCTCGCCACTGAGCCGGCCATCAGCGTGGTCGTCGACGGCTTCAGCGGGCCGCTCGATCTGCTGCTGCGGTTGATCGAGCGCGCCGAGCTCGACATCACCACCATCGCGCTGGCACGCGTCACCGACGACTACCTGACGCACGTGCGGGCGCTCAGCACCCCCGACCCGGCGCAGCTCTCGGCGTTCATGCTGCTGGCGGCACGCCTGCTGGTGATCAAGTCGCGCGCGTTGTTGCCGCGCCCGGTGATCGTGCGTGACGACGAGCCCGACGATGGCGCAGCGCTGGTCGAGCAGCTACGCGCGTGGCAGGTGCACAAGCGCGCTGCCACGGCACTGCGGGCGATCGACGAGCGCGGCGAGCGCCTGTATCGCCGCACTGCGGCACCGCCTGCCCCGGTGCTGGCCGGCCCGATCGGCGCGACCGTCGCCGATCTCCTGCGCGCATTGCAGCGCCGTGTCGCCCTGACGGATCCGCGCCAGCTGCCGCTGACGCTGCCCGTCCCACGCGTGATCACCGTGGTCGAGATGAGTGCGCGCATCATCGGGTTGCTCGAGGGCGGCGCGCGAGTCGAGTTTCGCCGCTTCGTGGGCCACGCCGCACCACGCATCGAGATCGTCGTCGCATTGTGGTCGGTCCTCGAATTGCTGAAACGACGGGCCATCGCCGTCGAACAACGCGACGCCTTCGGCCCGATCGAGGTCTGGCGCCCCCGCGACGCTGGCGACGTATAATGGCGGGCGACGGTGGCCCGCTCGGAAGGAGACAGTATGACCGCGCTCGACCTGACCTGGATCCGGCAGCAGTTTCCCGCATTGACGCTCGAGGTCGCCGGTGCGCCGGCAGTGTTCTTCGACGGGCCCGGCGGCACCCAGGTGCCACAACGGGTGATCGATGCCGTGTCGGATTACTATGTGCATGCCAATGCCAACACGCACGCTGCGTTCATCACCAGCCAGCGTAGCGATGCCGTGATCGAGGAAGCACACGCCGGCATGGCTGATTTGCTCGGCTGCGACGCCGACGAGATCGTGTTCGGTGCCAACATGACGACCCTGACGTTCGCGTTGAGCCGGGCGTTGGGGCGCGAGCTCGGGCCGGGCGACGAGATCGTGGTGACGCGACTCGACCACGACGCGAATGTGGCGCCGTGGCTGGCGCTGGCCGAGCGTGGCGTGACCATCCGCCATGTCGACATCGATGCCGAGGACTGCACGCTCGACATGGATGACCTGCGGCGCCAGATCAACGCCAACACGCGACTGGTGGCGGTGGGCTATGCCTCGAATGCGGTCGGCACCATCAACCCGGTGGCCGAGGTGGTGCAGCTCGCCCACGCCGTCGGTGCGCTGGCATTCATCGATGCGGTGCACTATGCGCCGCACGGTCCGATCGATGTGCGCGCACTCGGCTGCGATTTCCTCGCCTGTTCGCCCTACAAGTTCTTCGCGCCGCACATGGGCACGCTGTATGGCCGCCGCGAACACCTGACGCGCCTGCAGCCCTACAAGGTACGCCCCGCATCGGATGCGACGCCGGATCGGTGGGAGACCGGCACCAAGAATCACGAGGGGCTGGCGGGCGTGGCGGCGGCGATCGGGTACCTCGCAGAGTTGGGAGCACGCGTCGCGCCCGCGGCTGGCAGCCGCCGCGAGCGCCTGCTGGCGGCGATGGAGGCCATCCAGGCGTACGAACGCGGCTTGAGTGAGCGCCTGGTCGCCGGGCTCACCGCCATACCGCAGGTCACGTTCCACGGCATTCGTGACACCGACCGCTTCGGCCAGCGCACACCCACGGTGTCGATCACCGTCGCCGGGCACCGGCCGCGCGCAGTGGCCGAATACCTCGGCGCGCGCGGCATCTTCGTGTGGGATGGCAACTACTATGCGCTGAGCCTGAGCGAGCGGCTCGGCGTCGAAGCACACGGCGGCATGGTACGCATCGGGCTGGTGCATTACAACACCGCCGAAGAGATCGACCGCCTGCTCGTGGCATTACGTGAGTTGTCGGATGACGCACGGTGATGATGATGTGCGGCTGCGCGAGCTGGCCCGGATGCGCCAGCTCGCCGGCGCGCTGCTGATCGTCGCTGCGGTGATCTTCGTCGTGGCGTACCGCTACGAGCCCGACATCCCGTGGCTGCGCCTGGTGCGCGCCGCCGCCGAAGGTGCGATGGTCGGCGCGATCGCCGACTGGTTCGCCGTGACCGCGTTGTTTCGCCATCCGCTGGGCATCCCGATTCCGCATACTGCGATCATTCGGCGCCGCAAGGATGCGCTCGGCGCCAGCATCGGCCGCTTCGTGCGCGACAACTTTCTCACCGCCGAGGTGATCGTCGGGCGGATGCGCGCAGCCGATCCCGCACGGCGCATCGGTGGCTTTCTCGCGCGCCCCGAGGTTGCGGCGCGCCTGGCACAGCTCGGCGTGGGTGGCATCGCCGGCGTGTTGCGCGTCATCGACGACGCCGATGTGCAGCAGGCGTTGGAGCGCGCGGTGCTGGGGCGTGCGGCGGCGATCCCTGCCGCGCCGACCGCCGGCCGGGCACTGCGTGCGCTGCTCGGCAGCGAACGACGCCGCGAGTTGCTGCACGGCCTGGTCCAGGCAGCCGCCGCCTTGCTCGACACCCACCGCGACGTCGTGCGGCGCCAGATCATGGAGGGCGCGCCGTGGTGGCTGCCGCCGGGCGTCGACCGGGCGATCGTCGCACGCCTGCTCGAGGCGCTGGTGCGTGTCGCGGCCGAGTTGCGCGCCGATCCTGCCCATCGCCTCTATGCCGAGTTCGATGGCTTTGTCGATACGTGGATCGAACGGCTGGCCACTGACCCGGAGTGGCATGAGCGTGGCGAGGCGCTCAAGCACGAGGTACTGGCCGATCCCCTGGTGCGCGAGGTGCTCGCGTCGTTGTGGCGCGATCTCAAGCAGACACTGGTCGATCAGCGCGATGACGATGCGGCCGGCGTACGCGCCGCGCTGATGCGTGCCTCCACACAGGTTGGCGCGGCGTTGGTCCACGACGAGCTGCTGGTGGCCAAGGTGAATGACTGGCTCGAGGCACTGGTGCGCTATGTGCTGGCGGAATACGCCGACGAGGCGAGTACGCTGATCGAGCAGACGGTGCGCCGCTGGGACGCCGAGACGCTCACGCGGCGGATCGAGGTGGTGGTCGGGCGCGATCTGCAGTTCATCCGCATCAATGGGACGATCGTCGGTGGGCTGGCTGGCTTGCTGATCGCGCTGGTGTCGTCGTTCATCCGCTGAGGGGTGCAGCCGCGTGCTGATGGGTGCTGTCGGTGTGCATCGGACAAACGCAAAGGAGTCATGGTGATCGATCTGCTGATTCGCCAGGCGCTGGTGGTGCCGGTCGTCGGCCCGGTGCGGCCCGCGTGTGATGTGGCGATCGACGGCGGGGTGATCGTGGCGCTCGGCAGCGAGCTGCCGTTTGCGGCGCGGCGTGTGATCGATGGCCGCGAGCGTATCGTCATCCCGGGGCTGATCAACGCCCACACGCATCTGGCTCTCACGGTGTGTCGCGGGATCTCGCATGGCGAGCTGTCGGCGTTGTACGACGTGATGTGGGCGGTCGAACAGCATATCACCGCCGAGGACGTCGCCGATTTGGCGCTGCTCGGTGCGCTGGAGTGTCTGCGCGGCGGCACGACGTGCGTCAACGATCATTACTTCTTCGCCGAACAGGTCGCCCGGAGCATGGCGACGCTGGGCATACGCGCATTGGTGGGCCATACCGTGATGGCCAGCGGCGGCCCGTGGGTCGGCGATGGCGAGCTCGCCGAGGCGCTGGCGTTCGTCACGCGCTGGCGCGGCCGTGATCCGCTGGTGACGCCGACGCTGGCGCCGCATGCCGCGGATACCACCACCGGCCCGTGGTTGCAGGCGTTGTATGCTGCGGCCGAGCAGCATGATGCGCTGTTCCATATTCATGTCGCCCAGACCGACCGCGAGGTTGCGGCGATTGCGGCGCGCAGCGGGCTGTCGCCAGTGGCGTATCTCGCGGAACTGGGAGTGCTGGGGCCACGGACGCTGGCGGTGCACTGTACGCGCATCGATGATGCGGACCTGGCGCTGCTCTTGGCGAGTGGGTGTGTGCCGGTCTACTGCCCGACGGTGCATGGCCTGCGCGGGCGCGTGCTGCGCGCCGCCGAGTTGCGCGAGCGCGGTGCGCGGGTGGCGCTGGGCACGGATTGCGCGGCCGGCAACGATGACTACGATATGCTCGAAGAGCTGCGCCAGGCGATCGCCGGGCAGCGGATCATCCGGCGCAGCGCATCGCTGATCCAGCCGGCCGAGGCGCTGGCGTGGGCCACGCGCGACAATGCGCAGGCGCTGGGGTTGGCGGGCCAGGTGGGCGTCATCGCGCCGGGCATGCGCGCCGATCTGGTGGTGCTGCGCAGCGACACGCCCCGCATGACGCCGTGCCTCGACCCGGTGAATACGCTGGTGATGTGCGCCGGCGAGCGCGAAGTCGAGCATGTCATCGTCGATGGCCGGATACTCATCGACGCGGGGGTAGTCACCAGCGTCGATGAGCGCGCGGTGGTGCGGCGCGGCCGCGCTGCCGCCGAGCGCGTGATCGAGCGGGCGCTACGGGCCGGTGCGTCGCTGCCCGGGCTGGCACGCAGCTGATCACGGTGCGTCGGGTGGCGTCGGTTGCAGTGCCAGCGGGCCGGCGCGCTGCCAGTAGCGCGAGAAGCGCCGCAGATCGAGCGGCACATCGGGCGGAACGAACGGCGCCGCCGCGAGCACCTCGACGGTCAGCGCTGCCGCAAGACGCCGGCGGATCGCCGCGAAACCGGGCGACACCGAGTCGCTGGTGGCGACGCGCCGCGCGCCATGGGCCGCCGCAAACGCAGTGACCTCGGCAGCCACGTTGCCACGCACGATCGTCACGGGCAGTTCGAGCAGGCATTCGTAGATGAAGACGATGCGCTTCAGGCTGAGACGCCGCCGCTGCAGCAATGCATCGTCCCACACGAACACCGCAGGGGCGTCGGGGTACGCACGCAGCGCCGGGCCATCGGGCGCCAGACAATCGCCATGCACCCATACGATCGTCGATGTCATCGTGGTACCTCCGGCGGCAATTGTGGGAACAACCGCTGGGCGAGCCTGGCGCGGTCGCCGGCAAAGGGGCACTCGTTGGCGCGCGCGCAGCTGCGGCAGAAGCGCCCGCCGCTGAGGCGCTCGAGGTTCTCGCGATCAAACCAGTACGGCTTGCTGCTGAAACTGCTGGCGACCCACTGCCACGAGAGGTTGTTGCTGGCCGGGTCGCCGTCGAGCAGGTGCTCGAGAAACCAGCGCGCACCGGCCTGCCAGCGCACGCGGCGCCAGTGAACCAGATAGGCGGCGAGCCACAGCCGCGCGTGATTGTGGAGATACCCGGTGTCGCGCAATTGCTGGCTGAAGGCGTCCATGCATGCCAGGCCCGTGGTGCCCTGCGCTACATCGTCGGGCAATGCCACCGCATACGCCGATGCCGGCCAACCGGTCTTGAGCGGTTCGCGGTCGCGCCAGATGCCACGGCCGAGCTGCCGATAGACCCGTTGCCAGTAGTCGCGCCAGCCGAGCTCGTTGACCAGCTTGCCGGCATCGGCGGCGCGCCGCACGGCTGCCAGCGCCGCGTCGCGCACGTCTGCCAGGCCGATGACGCCATGGCGCAGGTAGGGGCTCAGGCCGGTCACCGCGCCGTCGAGCGCATTGCGTGTCGCGGCGTAGCGCACTGGATTCAGGCGCGCCAGACGCTCGCGGGCTGCCCGCTGGCCACCCCGGATCGGGCTCACTGCCGCGTCGCGCGCGGCGGCCGCGGGGAATTGCTCGCGCAGATAGGCCACGAGATCGTCGCGGTCGGCGAATGAACGCCGCATCGGCGTGCTCATCGGTCGCCCCCCGTCGGGCGCCCGCCGCTCCGCGCGTAGCGTCGGCACGCATCGCTGCAATACTTCGTCGATTCCCAGTTCCGCGCCAGGCTCTTGCGCCAGGTGAATGGCCGCCCGCAGGTGGCGCATGGCTTCTGCGGCAAATCGCGCTTGTGGACTCCGCGCATCGCACTGCCTATGGCTCGCTTGATCCTGCCCGGAGGTACGCAACGCAGCCAACACCGGATGTGGCCCGGCAGCCGGGCGTTCTGTCAGGCCAGCGCCATCACCCCGCCCGCACCGCAGGCACGTGGGGGGCCCGCAGCCACGGCCCCCACGGCGGTCGCGCGGCCCGGCGCTCCGGCCCACGCCGCACCTCACGCCAGCCGCGTCCTGATGAGCCGCACGCAATCACGCAGCGAGAGGCTGGCCGCCCGCGCGGCGAGCTGCGCGCTGTGTGCGGCGCCGAGGCGCAGCTGCAACGCCCGCAGCATCGTCTCGGCCTGATACCGAACCTGCGGCACGGCGCCACGCGCGGCGACACCCCACAACACGGCGGCATCGGCATCGTTGCCGACGTGCCATTCGTAGTTGGCTGCGCTCGCGAACGCGATCGGCCATGGATCTTCCTCGAGATCGAGCTGCGCCAGGCCCGTCAGCACGGCCCGGCGCGCAGCATCATAGGCGCCGTGGCGCGCGAGCGCATCGACGAGCATCGCGCGCAGGTGCCAGGTCCGTTCCGGCGCACCGCAGCGCTGGTCAAGCTCCAGGCCTTCCTCGAGCATCGCAATCGTACCGGTGAAATCGTGTGATTCCTGCAGCCGGAGCACGGCAGTGCGCTCAATGGTCATCAGCAGGCTCCCGGGGTCCCCCAGTGCCCGCGCATGCAGCAGCGCATCATCGAGCAACGCCAGGGCGCGCGCACGATCGCCACGGACCGATGCGACGGTCGCCAGCTCGTTGAGCAGGGCCACGGTGCCGAGCTCATCATCGAGTTCGCGCAGCCTGTTCAGCGCGACCCGCAGCGCGGCTGTTGCCTCGTCGAAGGATCCGCGCGCCAGCGCCAGCTGGCCGAGCATGCGGTGGACCCATGCGTCGGTCGTCGCATGCAACCGCCGACGGTGCGCCGCATCAAGCACGATGGGGCGCAGCAATGCCTCGGCGCCCGCATGATCGCCGCGCTCGCGGCGTTGCAGCGCCTCGATCGCGATCACCTGGGCGCGCAGATCGTCCGACGCATCGTCGGGCAACGCCAGGCACGCCAGCCGACGGTACTCGCGCGCGCTGTCGTCATCACCGACATGGCTGGCCAGCCGTGCCGCCAGGACCGCCAGGCGTGCCGCCCGCGCCCGGCCAGCCTCGTCGAGCATGCTGGCCGCCGCCGCAGCGCCGAGCATTGCGCTGACGGCGTCGCACCAGCCATTGCCGAGTGCAACCACAATGAGCGGCGCAGCAGTCGCGTCGATCCAGTGCCAGGCGCTCGTCTCGTGGGCCCAACGCCATGCAGCGGCCAGATCGCCGAACGCTGGCGCCAGCTGGCGCGCATGCCAGCGGCTGGCAGCGTTCGGCGTGCGGAGTGCATGCGCAAGCAATTCGCCCAACATGCGTGCCGCATACGCAGCCTGGGCGCTGTGCAGTCGCGTCGCGTCGCGCGCCAGATGCTCGACCACAGCATGGCGGATGGCGGGGTGCAGCTGCAGGCGTTGGTTGACCAGCAGCTCGTGGATCAGGCCACGCCGAATCAATGCGTGCAGCACCCGGGTGGCATCACCGGCTGTGAGGCTTGAGCCAACGCCCGGGTATGCGGCGATCTGCAGCGCAGCATGGGCATCGAATGCACCCCGGAACATCGCCAGCAGCCCCAGCATCTGTTGTTCGGCTGCATCGAGCCGCTGCCACACGCATGCCACCAATGGGGTACTCCAGCGCGGGCGGTCGGCACGATCATCGGGCGCGCTGGCCTGCAGCATCGCGCTGAGGGCTGGCAGATCGGCGGGCTCCAGCGACGCAGCGGCCAGCTCGATCGCCAGCGGAATACCACCCAGCACGCTGCACCATGCCTGCACCTCGCGCGGCGCGAGCCGGCGCATCGCGACATTGGCACAGGCGGCGAACCGCTGCGAGGCCCGGTCGCTGTCCAACCCGGCACATTCGATCACCGCCTCGGCGCGCAGGCCGATGCGCTGCTCGGTCGCGACGACGATCGCCAACCGTGGGGCGCGTTCGAGCAACCATACCAACAACGGGCCGATCTCGGCCCGGCGACTCAGCCGATCGATCACCAGCAGGCCATCGTGCCGCGTCAGCGCGCGTGCGAGCTGAACCGAC
>CAIQIY010000541.1 GCA_903871975.1 uncultured Chloroflexota bacterium
CCGGCGAACAGCGGCGGCACGTTGTGGGGTGTCTGCTCGACGTCGAGGCCGCCCCAGTCGATGCGTACTTCGTTGAACAGGGCCGTGCCGATGCGGTTGAACATGCGCAGCACCTTCGGTTCGATGCGCTCGCGCGGCGCGATGAACTCGGCGGCGCCACGGGTGGCGTTGGCGACGCCGTTCACCAGGCTGGCGCTGGCACCCGCGCCGATGCCGAAGCTGAACACGCGATTGCGCGCCTGATGGCGCTTGCACAGCGCGATCACGGCGTCGTCGTTCGACACCTGCCCATCGGTCAGCAACAGGATGTCGCGCACCGGGGCCACGGGCTCGGTGGCGAACAGCTGACGCAGCGGTCCCAGTATCTCGGTGCCGCCCAGATCGGCATCGGTCGCGGCCACATAGGCCAATGCCTCGGCGAAGCTGGCGGCTGTGTAGCTGCGTGGTGCCGGCCACAGGCTGGTGTGGTGCGAGCCGAAGCGCACGATGTTGAGCGAATCACCCTCGCGCATCTGCCGAACGCAGAGCTCGAGCGCCTGGCGTGCCTGGGCGATCGAGCTGCCCGACATCGAGCCGGAGCAGTCGACGAGAAAGACCAGCTCGCGCGCGCTGCGCTCCGACCCGTGCAGCCCATCGGGCAGGAACGTCACCTGCACGATGTGCGCACCTGCAGCATCACGCGCTGCCAGCGCCATCGGCTGTTGCGCCGCTGCCGGTTCGATCAGGATCACCACATCGCGATCGAGCGCGACTCGCTCGCTGCTGAACGTCAGCTGTGCCGTCGCGCCATCGAGCGTGATCGCCAGCGGGTGCCCCGGCGACTCGATGCGCCGGATGGGTGCGCCGAGCGCCACGTCGATCGTCATCGTCAGGCCGTAGGGCACGCGCAGCGCCACCGGCGGGCTGACGCGCTCCTGGTCGGCGCGCTGCTGGGCGTCGGTGCTGCTCGGGTGATACCGCGGCGAGACGGTGGTGGGCAACACGAAGCGCAGCGCCTGGCCCTCACGGCTCAGCGGCGCGACGTAGTCGATCTCGATGGTGATCGATTGCCCCGGGTTGACGTTGCCGATCGAGGCCGTGAAGATATTCGGTCGCTCCTGCTCGAGCAGCATCGCCCCGGCGCCGCGCCGCATTGCCCCGTCGTATTCGGCAAAGGCCTCCTCGCGCGATCGAACCTGCGCCACGATCAGCCGGTCGCCGATCGCGGCACGAAACCCACAGACCGCCGCGTGATCGTCGAGCGGAAAGACATACACCGTCTCGATCGGAACCTGCTCGGCATTGTGGTACTGCTGTGCGATCGTCACCGTGGCACCGATGCCGTCGATGTGCGCACGAACCGCCACGCCGTGCAGCGCAACTGCGCTGCCGAGCGCCTGGCCCTGCTTCGTGAACAGCCCCGTGGTGCTCTGGGTCATGTGCGTCTCCCTCGTCTGCCCGGCTGGGTCAACGATATGCCGTCGTCGTCGCTGCACTCATAGTATAGCCGGCGGCGTGCACGAATAGGGGCGTGTGCTCGTCGAATGTCGTTGGGATGGCTTGATTTCGGCGCGTTGGGGCACCCCGCACCCCTGCCGCATCGGTGCGCGGTGTGTCGCACCCTCACCCGCCGCGCGCAGCACCCACCGGCTTGACAGCCTCATCGCCGACGCGTATGGTGGGCATGCAGCGACGCATGCATGCCAGAGGAGGAGCCCCATGTCCGATGCAGAACTGATTCGCCGATACAACTACGACTCGTTCGTGCGCGCCAACTGGCAGCCGTGGATGCAGTTCGACGCCAGCCCACCGCTCGGCGTGGCAGCGCCCGACTTCCCGCTGTGGCCGCTGGCGGGTGGTGCCACGACGCTGAGCGCCGTGTGGTCGGCCCATGCCTACACGATCGTCGAGTTCGGCAGCTTCACCTGACCATACTGCGGGATGGCGGCGCCATCCATGAACCAGCTGGCCGAGCGGGTCGCTGCGCGCGACGTGGCTTCGGTATTCGTCTACACCTACGAGGCGCATCCGGGCGAGCAGTATCCCCACCTCACCTCGATGGACCAGAAGTATCGCCATGCCGCCGACCTGCGCGACCGGCTCGGCGTGACGCGCCCGATCCTGCTCGATGCGCTCGACGGCGCGTGTCACCGGGCATATGGATCCATGCCCAACATGACCTGGATCTTCGCACGCAGCGGCATTCCCATCTACAAATCCGATTGGACCGATGCGCACAGCGTGGCGAATGCGATCGACTACTTCCTCGACGTGAGCGAGCGCCGGCGCAATCGCGAGCGGCTGGCACCGTTCCGCGTCGAGCGGCTCGATTATCGCAACCAGGATCGCGTCGCGTTCTACGAGGGGCTCGCGCGCAGCGGCCCGAAGGCAGTCGATGAGTTCCGCGCCGAGTTCCCCGAGTGAGGCTGCGCGCCGGAACGACCGGCGGCGCAGTACCGCACGTGGCCATCGGAGGGCTATGGCACCTCCAAGGGGCGCGAGTGGCATCGGGATTCGCCGCTACTTGACACTGCATCGCCACGCTGATACACTTGCCATGCGGGTTGCTTTCACTGGATCGAATACTTATCGCGAGCCACTGCCGGCCAACCCCGCACAGCGCTTGATCGCAGTGCTGCACGGGTGTGCGTGCCAGCAACAGCAGAAACGTGCAGTTCTGCAGCAGTTGACGGCATCGGCATGGAACAACCAGTTGCTACATTCACATCGCGGGCTTGCAGCCAAGCGGCGACGCTGGTGCCCCGGTTGGCTACGCCACAACGATCGGCGTAGCGCGTGTGGTCAAGAGGAGGTGCTGCACCGACACCCACCAAGCCCGACGCGGCGTCCACGGCGCGTGGTGGGAGCGATCGACCGGGTCGACGCCGCGATGGACCTCTACGACAGATGCCCATGTGATCACAGCACGAAGGAGCGATGAACCCATGGCCAAGCAACTCAGTCGCCGTGATTTTCTGCGGATGATGGCCTTCACCTCCGTTGGCGCCGCGTTGGCTGCCTGTGGTGGCGCGGCAACTCCGCCAGCCGATGCCCCCGCCGCGCCAGCCGATGCGCCAACCGCCGCGCCAGCCGATGCGCCAACCGCCGCGCCAGCCGATGCGCCAACCGCCGCGCC
>CAIQIY010000542.1 GCA_903871975.1 uncultured Chloroflexota bacterium
ACAGCGCGACCACTGGCGCGATCATCAGGACGGTGCCAGCCATCAGCACCGGCCAGCCCGTCGGATCGAGCTGCTGAAGCGTACGCAATCCGACCGCCACGGGGCGCAGCGCCTCGCTGCGCAGATACAGCAGCGGGTGTACGAAATCACTCCAGTACCACACGGCCACGAGCAGCGCCACGGTCCCACTGGTTGGCCGGACGAGCGGCAGGGCTACGCGCCACCAGATCGCGAGGGCTCCCAATCCGTCGAGCCGCGCCACGTCGTAGACATCACGCGGGATGCGGCGAAATGCCCAGACATACAGCACCAGGTGTAGCGGGCTGGTGCCGAGCAACGCGGGTGCCAACAACGCCGCCAGACTGTCGAGCCAGCCGAGGTGCTGATAGAGCAACAACCGTGGCAGCCACAGTGCTTGTGGCGGCACCGCGCGCAGCAGCAGCGCCACCGTGATGAGCAGCACGGCAGCCCGGCCACCGAGCAGCGCGACGGCGAATCCGGCACTGGCAGCGACCAGCAGACTGATGAGCGTGCCGAGCATGGTGATCAACAGCGAGTTGAGCGTATAGCGGGCCCACGGCAGCAGCTCGAATACGGTGATGAATGCGCTGCCACTGCCAGTGAATGCGACTGGCAACAACGCTACCAGCGGCGCGACGAACACCAACGCCGCTGCGCTGAGCGCCAGCGCCCGCATGCCACGGCTCCACCATCCTGCGGACCAGCGCCTCATGCGGCTACCTGTCCGTGAGCACGCATTCGGTATTCGCCCACTGCGCACGGCTCACCGATCCAGCACATCACGCCACCCCCGTGATCGCCATGCCAGCAGCGCCAGCACGAGCGCCAGCACCGCCAGATCCAGGCACGCCAGCGCCGCGGCGGCGCCGAGATCGCGATGGTCGATCGCTAGCCGCACCAGGTACTGTGGCAAGAGCAGCGTCGCCTGCCCCGGTCCACCGCCGGTCATCACCAGCGCCGGCGTGAAGCTGGCCTGCACCGCGACGATCAGCTCGCGTACCGTGGCCAACACGAGCCAGGGTGTGAGCAGCGGCAATACGATGAAACGCAAACGCGCCCATTCGCCCGCGCCCTCCAACCGTGCCGCATCGCCGACCTCGCGCGGGATGGCCAGCGCTCCGGCGAGCAGTACGACGAATGCTTCGCCGAGCTGGAAGATGCTCGCCAGCGCCAACGATGGCAACGCGGTGTCGGGTGCAGCCACACCGGTGAATGCTGGCGCCCCGATTCCGCGCAGCATGCGGTTGAGCGGGCCATCCTGCGGATTGAGCCACCACAACCACACCAGTGCATACGCGACGGCCGGCACAACGCTGGGCAGATAGATCGCCGCACGCCACAACGGTACGCCGCGCCGCGGCCGTGCCAGCGCCAGCGCCAAGGCCAACGCTGCCAGCAGCTTGAACGGCACCGTGAGCACGAGATAGACCGCTGTGTTCGTCAGCGCCACCACGAATGCAGGATCGGCGACCACCCGCTGATAGTTGGCCAAGCCCGCCCACTCCAGCCCGTCGGCACTGATGTGCTGCATCGAGCGTAATGCCACCAACCCCGCAGGCAGGGCGACCAGCGCCAG
>CAIQIY010000543.1 GCA_903871975.1 uncultured Chloroflexota bacterium
GTCATCCGGGCGTCTGCTGCTGCTCGGTCAGCCAGCGACGCCCGGCATCGCTGATCTGCCACGTTCGCCGTTGGCCGGGCACGATGAGCCGGCGGGCGACGAGCACGCGCCGCGCCCAGTCGGCCGTGTAGTGCCAGCGCAGCTGGTTCGGCTGGTACGGCAATGGCTCGAGGTCGGCGGTGCTGAGCCACGGCTCGACACGCTCGGTCAGTACGGCCATGATCGCGCGCCAGGTGGCGCTGCCACCGAGTTGCACCAGCGCCTCGAGAATCAGCCGGCGGAACATGATCGGCCCGAGCCGTTCGCCACCCGGGCCGCTGACGCGCGTCACCTCGACTGGCGCCCATCCCGAACCCACGGCTGCCGCATCGCCTGCTGCCGGGTCTGGGGTCATCGCATCCGACGCGATGGGCGGTTGGGAGACCGCATCACCCGACGCCGAGTCGTGCGGCAGCGCGCCGTGCAACGAGTCGTCGGCCCGGCGCGTTGTCGTAGCCCACGCATCGGCGAGCTGGCTCACCTGTTGATACATTTGCGCAAGAACAGCCGAATCGTCCCCAGATGACGCCGGCATCGCCGCCCCACGCTGCCACGCTGCCGCCACGCGCCGGGCGGTCGCACGGTCGAGCTCGGCGGCGAGCGCCTTGAGCAATGCGGCAAATGCCTGAGCGACCGCATCGTGGGACCGCTGCACGGGCACACTCCTGTCGGTTGGTCCTGGGCGATCCGCTGCACCGTCGGGATGTGTTGACCTGGTTGGCGAGCATGCGCGAAGCGCCCATGAGCGCAGCGATGCGCGCCAATGCGGTCGACGGCGCCAGCTGTGCGCTCGGTGCCACAGTGCCTGACCGGCGCGGCGCGCGCACCGTCATTCAGCGGCGTGATTCGAGCTCGGCGATCAGCAGCGGAATGATCTCGTGCACATCGCCGACGATGCCATAGGTCGCCACGCGGAAGATCGGTGCAGCGGCGTCCTTGTTGATCGCCACGATGACTCGCGACGAGCGCATGCCGGCGAGGTGCTGGATGGCACCCGAGATGCCGCAGGCCACATACAACTTCGGCGTGACCGTCTTGCCCGTCTGGCCAACCTGGTGGTCGTACGGCACCCAGCCGGCGTCGACGATGGCACGCGAGGCGCCCCACGCGCCACCGAACGCCGCTGCCAGCCGCGGAATGAGCGCGTGATAGTGCTCGGGCGAACCCAGGCCACGGCCACCCGAGACCACGATCGCGGCATCGCCCAGGTTCACTGCGCCCGCGCGGGGCCGGCGGGCGATGACGCGCGTTCGCGATGTCATCGGCACATCGAGCGTCACCAGCGCGACGGCCCGTGCAGCACCGGGGGATGCCTCGGCAAAGCTCTGCTTGCGGACAGCCACCACCGCGAGGCCGGCGCAGGCGACGGTGTTGATCACGTTGCCGCCATGCGACGGCCGTGTCACCAGCAGCTGGTCACCATCGGGCCGAATATCAGTCGCGCCGGCGATATGGCCACACGCCAGATCCGCGGCCAGCGCTGCGGTGATGTCGCGCATACGGAACGAGGCAGCGCTCATGATCAGCCGTGGCGCACCGGCAGCCACCGCCGCACGCAGCACCGCCACCGCCATGTCGGTCGTCGGTGCCGCGAGCTGCTCGCCATCGCAGACATAGCCGCGGTCGGCACCATATGCGCCGCACGCCCGCGCCAGCGCAGCGGCATCCGGCCCCCATGCAATCACCGACAGCACGCCGCCGGCGGCATCGGCCAGCGCTCGACCGTGCCCCAACAGCTCGCGCGTCTGTGCATCGGGCACCGGCGCATCAGCTGCGCGCGCCGCAATCACCATGATCTCGTTCACTGTGCCCTCCTCACAATACCTGGGCATCGCGCAAGCGATCCACCAGCGCGCGCACCTGCGTCGCAGCATCACCCGCCAGGATCTCGCTGGCCGGGCGTGCAGCCGGCGGCACACGCTGCACCACGCGCGTCGCTGGCACTGGCGGCGCCATTCCCAGATCGGCCAGCGTCAGCGTCGGGATGACCGCGCGCGCCACGCGGCGGATGCGCACCAGCGAGGGGTAGCGCGGCTCATTGATGCCCTTGACGACCGAGAGCACCGCTGGCAGTTGCACCTCGAGCTGCTCGACTTCGTCTTCGAGGTGACGCTCGAGCTGGGCAACCGTGGCGTCGAGCTGCTGGATCGCGCCGACGTAGGTCGCCTGCGCCCATCCCAGCGCGCGTGCCAGCGCCGGCACAAACGCACCGGTTTCATCGTCGGTCGAATTGCGCCCGCAGAACACCAGCCCGACATCGCCGATGCGGCGAATGGCGGCAGCGGCGATCTGCGCGGTCGCGTGGGTATCGAGCTCGGCACACGCAGCATCGTGGATCAACAACGCATCGGTTGCGCCCATCGCCAGCGCCCGGCGCATCGAGTCGCTCCAGCTCGGGTCACCGATCGACACGACGGTGACGTTGGCGCCGATGCGCTCGGCCCAGACCAGCGCTTCTTCGATGGCGTACTCGTCGAACAGGCTGATGATCGGCTCGATGCCGCCGGCATCGATGGTGTGATCGGCACCAATGCGGACATTATTTTGTTGTGGCACCTGCTTCAGACAGACCACGAGATTCATCCCAGGCTCCTCTCCACCACCCCAGCGATGGGCGGCGTCCCGATCAGTATACCACGGCACCCCGATCACGGTCGGCACCTGCGGTCGTGATGCCGGAGCCGTCGCTCAGGCGCTGTGTGACCCCGCCCACGCTCTCCCGGTCGATCCTGCGCGTTGTGGTTCGGGCACCGCAAGCCACGTCGGTGATGCGACGTCGGCGTCGTTCAGCACGCTGCAGCGAGCGCGGCACAGCATTGCGCTTCATCGAAGGCCACCGGATGGTTCTTCGCATTGCTGGTGCGCAGCGCCGCGGCAGCAATCGGCTGTAGCCGGCGCTCCTCCAGGCCATACTGCCCGAGCCGTGCGATGCCGAGCTCGGTGGTGAGCGATGTCAGCAGCGCGACCAGCTGCGACAACGCAGCATCGTCATCGCCCGTCGCACCACAGGCGCGTGCGATGGCGACATAGCGTGCCAGTGTGGCGGCCCCGCCGGCCCGCCGCAATGCCGTGATCGTCATGCTCGTGATCGGCGACAGCAGCGCAGCACACGCCACACCGTGCGGCACGCCGAGCTGGCCACCGAGCGGGCCAGCCAGTGCGTGCACCGCACCAAGGCCCGCATTGGCCAACACCATTCCGCTGAGCAATGCGGCATCGGCGAGCACGGTGCGCGCCGCGAGATCGTCAGGCGCCTGCACCGCGCGCCGTAACGCGGCGGCGGTTCCCTGCAGGCCACGCAGCGCCAGCCCGTCGGTGATCGGCGATGCACGGCGTGCCACATAGCCCTCGATCAGTTGCGTGATCGCGTCCATGCCGCCAGCAGCCGTCGTCGCCGGATCCAGGCCGAGCATCAGGCCAGCATCGACCACCGCGACGCGTGGCAGCAACGAGGTGTGGCGAATGCTGGCCTTGGTGCCCGGCGCCGCAATGACCGCATTGCGCGTCGCTTCACTCCCGGTGCCGGCCGTCGTGGGTACGGCCAGCAGCGGCAGCGCCGGTACAGCCAATGGCTGCCCCGCGCCGACGACCTCGAGATACTCGAGGAGATCACCGGCATTCGTCGACAGCGCTGCTGCGGCCTTGGCACTGTCGAGCACGCTGCCGCCACCGATTGCCAGCAGACAATCGACGCCGGCATCGCGCAACGGTGCGACCAGCGCAGCAACCGACGCGAGCGTCGGTTCGCCGCTCACTGCCAGCACTGGCGCGTCGGGCCAGCGCTCGCGCACGGCTGCGACCAGCGGTGCTGCAGCGCCATCGGCGGCACGCGGCGAGACCACCAGCGCCGGCCGCTGGCCAAGCCCGGCGAGCACATCCGGCACGCTGGCGCTGCTGCCGACGCCCACGATGATTCGTCCGACGGTGCTGAATTCATGGTGCATGCTGGCTCCTCATGGCATTGGCGAGCGAGATGACGGTCGCGTGATGATGAAGACCAGCTCGTCGCCGATCAGCAGCCGCTCGCTGTGCCATGGCAGATCGGCGACGAGTGCGGCAAAGCTCTGCTCGTAGGCACTGCACATCCCGACCGAACGCCCGCCGATGGTGCGCGTCGGATACGACACCACGATCGTGCGCGCCTGGATGCTCATGAGTAGTCGGCGCGCTGCGCCACGCTCGAGGTGTTCGAGCGGTGGCAAGAGATTGAGCGCCAATGCCAGATCGGCGTGGTGTGGTGGCGCGCCAGCCACGAGATCTGCCACGAACGCCGCACCGCCGCCGGTGTCGCGTACGACGACATCGACCAGCTGCACCAGCTGCCCGGCGACATCGCACGCCAGATAGTCGGCTGCGCCGAACGGCATCGCGTAGCGTGCCAACGGATTCAGCCCGCACGCCAGATCGAGCACGCGCGTCACGACGCCGACCCGTGCGGCGATCTGCCGATAGAATTCGTCGAGGTGCGGCAAGCGCTCGCGCGTCGAGGCATGCTCGCGCAACCGCTGGATACACCAGGCCTGCCGCTCACTGGGCGCTACGCCGGGCCATGCCGCCGCCGCTGCCGCAAGATTCGGCGTGCCGACCATGAATGCCCCCGTGACCTGGTGGATCTGACGCCGCACCGCCTTGACCACGGTCGTATCGTCACGAGCATGACGCAGCTCGCGCTGCACCAGGCGCTGTACCAGCTCGGGTGCGATGTCGCGATACCGTGCGCCGGCCCGCACCTGCGCGACGAGAGTCGCGACACGCAGCTCAGCGCTCATGCCGGTGCCCGCTCGCTGCGCAGACGCATCACCAGGCGACTCATGAAGCGCAGATTGTGGATCGTCGCCAGCCGGGCGAACAAGCCATCGCCGATCGCGCGCAGGTGATACAGGTAGCCCAACGACGCCGTCTGGCATGTATGACAATCACAGCCGGCATCAATCGGAGCGGTACCCTTGAGGTGGCGCTCGTCCTCCAGATAGATGAACTGCCGCCACGGGCCGTCGATGGTTGGCTGTGCTGCCTGATCGGCGAACCGATAGAGCCGTCCGGCGCGGGCATCGCGCGTCGGCAACGCGCTGTCGAACAGATCATAGCCCATGCGCGCGCATGTCGCGACGTGATCCGGATGACCGATGCCCAGCGCGTGCAGTGGCAGCGTCGATGGGATCAGCTCGCGCGTCAGTGCCAGCATCTCGCGCAGCAAGCTGCCGTCGCTGGCGAGTGGCCAACCGCCATAGCCATACCCATCAAAGCCGATCTCGAGCAGGGCCTCGGCACACTGACGCCGCAGCGTCGGCGATGCGCCACCCTGGATCACCGCAAACAGCAGCGGGCGACCGTCGTGTTTGCGGCGTTGCGCCAGCTGGCGCTCGAACTCGGCCTTGCAGCGGCGCGCCCAAGCGGTCGTCCGCCGCACCGAGTGTTCCTGTTCGACCAACGAATCCGCGGCATGCGTGCAGTCATCGAGGCAGATCACCACATCAGCGCCATATGCCAGCTGGAGTTGCACGCTCTTCTCGGGGGTGAGCTGGAAGCGCCGATCAGCGCCTTCGGGGGTGAAGTTGAGCCCCTGTTCATTCAGCGTACCGCGGCCATGCTGACGGATGAGCGAATACGCCTGGAATCCGCCCGAATCAGTCACGATCGGCCCCGACCAGCCGCTCATGCGATGCAGCCCACCCAGTGCTGCGATCGTCGACGAACCCGGGCGTTGCATCAGGTGGAAGACATTCATCACCAGCGCATCGATGCCACAGGCGCGCACATCATCGGCGTCAATCGAGCGCACCACGCCACGGGTCGCATCAGGCAGGTACGTCGGCAGCATCAGCGTGCCACGGCGGGTCACCAGCGTCTGGTTCACGCATCCTCCACGATGATCGGGTTGGTGAAGAGCCAGGGCCGATTGCGGCGCCGCGCTTCCAGGCGATACACGCCGGCGCGTGCTGCCGAGTGGGCCAGGCGCTCGCGCGCCTGCACCATGACCCGGCCATTATGGATGAGGTACAACCAGGCGCCCGGCAATGCGGCCTCGAAGCGGATCGAATCATGCAGGTGCAGCGTCGCGCCACACTCGGCCACGTGCGCACCATCACTGGCCCAGAAGCGCGCCCCAGTCGCATCGCCGACCGACTGATCGGCAACGAACGAGCGCCCGGCGCCGAGCGCCGCATAGACCTGTCGGGTGGCGACGGCTGCGTCCGCAGCAAGTGGCTCGGTCAGCAGCAGCACATTCACCAGCGTGCCGAACATGCGGCGATAGGGAAAGATCTCGACCTGACCAAACGGCACACGATACCGCAGCGCATGCGCGTCGACGCCACCGAAGCCGAACGTCCGACGGCCCGCCATGTTGAGTCGGTCCCACCACGCCAACGTCGCCGGCGTCGGGCCGCGCGTGCCGAGCGCCGGATTCATCACGCGGGGCAGCACGTTCCAGCGCGACAGCCCTTCCGACCAGTCGCTCATCCAGTTCCAGATCTCCAGGCCACACGCGTGCCCGGCACGCTCACACGGCCCGTCGATGTGCCAGTCATCCCAGCGGTAGACATCGGGCTTGAACCGATTGGCGTGCATTTCGTCCGGATGTGCGATGGCGCCGAAACCACCGGCGGCATAGGCAGCATCGATGAATGCCTGTGGCGTCATGTGGTGATCGAGGACGTGATCGAGCCCAAACGCGAGGTAATGATTGCGCGCCGGCGTGACTTCCTGGTCGACGATGACCAGGACATCACCGTGCCACCCGGCGCGCGCGCGCAGCGCCAACGAGTTGTGGTCGGTGATGATGATCCACTGCAATCCGGCAGCATGTGCCGCGCACACGACATCCTCAAGGGTGCCGCTGCCATCGGAGACCGTAGTGTGGATGTGGAGCGCGCCACGCGCGCGAACATGCGACGTCATGGGCTGAGTATAGCACGCCGGCACCGGCGATGAACTGCGCGCTGACTTGTAGTCGTCAGCGCGCATCGGCCATGTGCCGGCATGTCATCACCCCGACCCGCCCACATCCAGCGCATCAGCCATCAGCGCCGCACCCGGATGCCGCCTACGTACCGCGATGTCCAGTAGTCGTTCCAGATGCCGGACACCTGCACCCCATACCGTGGTGACATCGCGTGGACCATGCGACCATCGCCGATATACATCGCCACGTGGCTGATGCCACGCCGGCCGTCGGTGTTGACGAAGAACATCAGGTCACCTGGCGCAAGATTGCCCATCGCGCCGACCGAAGCTCCGACCGACGTACTGAACTGGCTGGCGGCGAGCCGCGGGATGCCCACACCAAACTGGCGGTAGACATACTGCATCAGCCCGCTGCAATCGAAGCCACGACTGGGCGTGGTGCCACCCCACACGTAGCGGTAGCCAACGAACTGCACCGCATAGCTGGCGACATCGCCACTCGCAGCGATGCGGCTCAGGCCGGGGCTGGCGCCCATGCGCCCGGCGCTCACTGGCAAGGCAGGGAACTCACGACTCGCCGGTACACGACGAACGACGTGGTCGGTGACATTCACCAGATCGCGGAACACCCAAGCTTTGCTGCCGTCGGCCAGCCCGATGCGCAACCAGTCTTTGTGCTTGCCGAGGAGATCGACCCGGGTGTCAGCGTTCACCACGCCGACCTTCTCGTAGCGCGTGTCGGGCCCCTTGCGCAGATTGACCTCACCCTCGCCGATCGTGCCGACGAGCGCCGGATTCGGGTCCGGGATGCTCTCGGCGACGAGCAATCGTTCGACGATCGACGGATCGACAGCGATGAACTCGCTCTTCACCCAACCATCAAGGCCACTGCCGGTCCCGACGTGATACCAATCCTGGTAGATCTCGAACAACTCAAGGGTGGTGCCATTGTCGAGCGATTCCATCGGCAGGTAGCCGGTGCCCGGCCCATCGCGCAACAACAAGCCACTCTCGGCGACAGTCCCGATCTTGGGCGGCGGTGGCGGCGGAATGCGGTCGGCCTGCACCTCGAAGAGGGTGTACATCGCGTTGTCGGGCAGTGTCAGCAACTCCCCCCAGGCCCACGACACCGGTGCATCGATGCGCTCGCGGACCTGGAACCAGTCGCCGAAGCGCCCGATCACCTGCAGGTCGGTGCCGGCCGAAACGCGCCCGACTGCGTCGTATTCGGTGCCGGGGCCATCGCGCAGGAAGATGCGGCCCGACGCGACCTGGCCGACGACTACCACCGGTGCGAGCGCCTCGCTGCGCGAGACCAGCGACAGCGGTACCGGCACCTCGCTGCTGTCGTCGAGTGGCGCGTCGCCGAGATCATCGGTGGCAGCGACGCTGAGCGGCACCAGCGGCACCGAAAGGTCGAGGCTGTCACCCCCCACGATGCGCGTCGGCGTGACGCCCTGAAAATGACCCGTCGGCAGCGAACCGAGCGCGACCGCGACCGGGATGAGGCCGATGACGATGATGTGCAGCAGAAGCCGCGATGGCAGCTGCCGGATGTACTCGGGCAGAACGGTGGCACCATGCCGGATCTGCTGCCGGCACTGTTCCAGCAACCGCGCCGGCCATTGGTGGCGTGCCCTGCGCTGTGCCACGCGCCGCCCCAATGCGTTGACGTCCGACGGCGTCGGCGCCCAGCGGCGTTGACTTCGCTCAATCATTCGAATCTCCTTGATGACGATGCCGGCAGCCCGTCGTGCGCCCGCCGCCCCGGGCCACGCAACTCAACGCCGCACCCGGATGGCGCCGGCGTAGCGGCTCGTCCAGTAATCGTTCCAGACGCCCGATACCTGGACACCATAGCGCGGCGACATCGCATGAACCATGCGGCCGTCGCCGATGTACATCGCCACGTGGGTGATGCCACGCCCGCCACCAGTATTCACGAAGAACATCAGGTCGCCCGGCGCCAGATTCCCCATCGCACCGACCGAAGCGCCGACCGATGTGCTGAACTGGCTCGCAGCCACGCGTGGGATGTTCACGCCGAACTGGCGGTAGACATACTGCATCAGGCCACTGCAATCGAAGCCACGGCTCGGGCTGGTGCCACCCCACACATAACGGTACCCGACGAACTGAACGGCGAGGCTGGCGACATCACCGCTGGCGGCGATGCGGCTCAGACCCGGGCTGGCGCTCGGACGCCCGCCACTCACCGGCAACGCCGGGAAGTCGCGGCTGGCCGGAACGCGACGAATGACATGGTCGGTCGCGCTCACGAGGTCGCGGAATACCCAGGCCTTGGTGCCATCGCCGAGCTGGACGCGCAGCCAGTCCTTGTGCTTGCCGATCAGGGCGACGCTGGTGTTGGCATCAGCCGTGACAACCTTCGCATACCGCGTGTCCGGGCCTTTGCGCAGGTTCACCGGGCCATCGCTGATGACACCGACGAGCGCCGGGTTGGGGTCGGGGATCGTCTCGGCGACGAGCAAACGCTCGATGACGCTGGGGTCGACGGCGACGAAATCGCTCTTGACCCAACCATCGAGCCCGCCGGCGGTGCCGACGTGGTACCACCCCTGGTAGATCTCGAACAACTCGAGCGGTGCTCCGGATTTGAGCGACTCCATCGGCACGTAGTTGGTCCCCGGGCCGTCGCGCAAGAGCAACCCTTCCTCGGCGACCGCGCCGACTTTGGGTGGCGGCGGCGGCGGTATGCGGTCGGCCTGCACTTCGAACAACGAGTAGATGGCATTCTCGGGGAGGCTGAGCAGCTCGCCCCAGATCCAGTAGACGGGTGTGTCGATGCGCTCGCGCACCTGGAACCAGTCGCCGTAGCGCCCGATGACCTGCAGCGGCGTGTTGGCCGACATCCGGCCGACAGCATCGTATTCGGTGCCAGGGCCATTGCGCAGGAAGATGCGTTCGCCGGCGACCTGGCCAGCGACGACGACCGGCGCGAGCGCCTCGCTGCGCGAGACCAGCGACAGCGGCACCGGGATTTCGCTGCTCTCTTCGAGCGGCCCGTCGCCCAGCCCCGATTCGGCCACGACACTCAGTGGTACCAGCGGGATCGCCAGATCGACCCCCTCGGCGATCACGGGTGCGTCGACCACGCCCGGCTCAACGACGCCGGTCTGCAACGAGCCCAGGGTGATCGCTGCAGGGATGAGCATGACGACGAGCACGTGCAGCAACAGACGCGGCGGCAGCTGCCTGACCCGCGCCGGCGTGGCGCTCCACCACGCCCACCAGTGTGCCCACGATCGCTCAATCGCGCGCCGGAGGCGTCGATGGCTCGATCGCCGGCGAGTCGCACGCTGCTGTAATGCCACGACCTCGGCGGCCCATGGCTGCTTGCCCTGCTCGATCATCACCCTTCTCCTTGCGCAGCTTCGGCGTGGTCACGCGGCGCGGACCACGCGATGGTGCGATCATTGTACCCATCTGGCTGCCTGGAGTCAATGCGGCGCACGCCGGTGCACTGGTGCGCGAATGTGATCGGCACCTTCAGGCTCGCCAGGCCCCGGATGATGCATGGCTGGATGCTGCATGCCGATGGCGATCGGTCGACGCATACGTACACACGTCCGCACACCAGGTGCCATCATCGCGCCCGGACGAGCTCTGTGCGCGCATCGCTCTGCTGCCGTGGCTGCTGTGGGGCGTTCGGTGCCGCAGCAATCCGCGGCGAGCATCGCGCGCCTGCCGAGGGTTCGTGCGACATGCGCACGGCTGCGCGCCAGCGTTCACCTGGCCGTCGCGCCGACCGGCCAGGGCGGTCGCGGTGGCAGCACGAGCCACTGATCGGCGCAGCACCGGGCTGGCACCCCACCACCATGGGCGGTCTCGGCGGTGTCGGCGCCACGCGACGACGCGGATGGTAGTATGATGCGCATGGCATGGCCAACGATGCGCAAGGAGCTGATTCATGACTATCCGCATCGGCGTTCAGATCGAACCACAGGCGACGACGTTCCCGTCGTTCGCCCACGCCGTCCGTGAGGTCGAGGCGCTCGGCGTCGATACGATCTGGACCTGGGATCACTTCTTCCCGCTGCATGGCGATCCCGACGCAGCGCACTTTGAGGGCTGGACCTTGCTCACCGCAATGGCGATGCTCACGAGCCGCGCCGAAATTGGTTGCATGGTGATCTGCAACAGCTATCGCAATCCCGCCTTGCTGGCACACATGGCCAAGACCCTCGATCATGTCAGCGGTGGTCGCTCCATCCTTGGCATCGGCGCCGGTTGGTTTGAGCGCGATTATGTCACGTTTGGCTATGAATTCGGCACGGCTGCCGAGCGACTGCGGCAGCTGCGGGACGCGCTACCGATCATTCTGCAGCGGCTCGACGCCGAGGTACCGCAGCCCGTACGCCACCCATTGCCCCTGCTCATCGGTGGCGGCGGAGAGAAGGTGACCCTGCGGCTGACCGCGCAGTACGCCACGATGTGGAACGGCTTCGGGCCGCCGGAATCCTACCGACACAAGAACGCCGTCCTGGACGAATGGTGTCGCAGCATCGGCCGCGACCCAGCCGAGATCGAGCGCACCGTGATGGCGGGCGACCCAACGCAGTTCGATGCGCTGGTTGAGGCGGGCGCACAGCACCTGATCATCTCGATCGGCGACCCATGGGACTTTGGCAAGGTCGAGCGATTGCTGGCCTGGCGCGCCAATCGCGGGCGATGACGACGATGCATGCGGCGCACGGGCCGATCGGCCTGTTCGACAGCGGCATCGGTGGCGCGACGGTCCTCGCCGCACTGCACCAGCAGCTGCCGCACGCCGATCTGGTATTGCTGTCGGACCAGGCGCGTTGCCCCTACGGCCCGCGCCCGGCGGCCGAGCTGGTCCGGATCGCGCTGGCCAACACCCGCTGGCTGCTGGCACAAGATGCCCGGCTGATCGTGGTGGCATGCAACACCGCCAGCGCCGCGGCACTCGACACCTTGCGCAGCAGGTTCCCCGACGTCCCGTTCGTCGGCATGGTGCCGGCCGTCAAGCCCGCGGTGCGTGCCAGCCGGCGCCGGGCGATCGGTGTGCTGGCCACGCCCACCACCATCGCCGGAGCGCTGCTGCGCGACGTGATCGCGCAGTGGGCCGGCGATGCACATGTCGTCGCGCAGGCCTGCCCCGGGTTGGTCGAGCAGATCGAGGCTGGCGAACTCGACACCCCGGCCACCATCACATTGCTGGCACAGCATCTCGCACCACTCAGGCACGCCGGCGTCGACACCATCGTCCTGGGATGTACCCACTACCCATTCGTCGCACCAGCCATCGCGCAGCTGATGGGCGACGGCGTCACCATCATCGATGCCGCGCCAGCGGTCGCGCAGCAGGTCGCACGCATCGTCGCCAGTCGCGGCACAGCAGCAGTGGGGCGCGGCAGCATCCGGTATATCACGACCAGCGACCAGCACCGTTATCAGCGGCTGATCGAGCGCTGTGGCCTGCCGCCCGGCCAGGTCGAGCACATCGCACCACTCGACATCGGCGCGCAGCCCGACGCCACGATCAATGCACACAGGAGTGAATGATGAGCATCGTCGTCTTCGGCAGCATCAACATGGACCTCGTGACGCGCACGCCGCGCCTGCCGGCGCCGGGCGAGACGCTGACCGCGCACGGGTTCGTCACCACGCCGGGCGGCAAGGGCGCCAACCAGGCGGTCGCATGTGCGCGGCTCGACGCGACGACGCGCATGGTCGGACGGGTGGGCGATGATGTCTTCGGCGCTGCGTTGCGCGGCAGTCTCGCCCAGTACGGCGTCGACACCACATTCGTCGCCACCGAGCCTGGCGCGTCGGGCATCGCGGCGATCGCCGTGAGCGACGCTGCCGAGAACACCATCCTGATCGTCGCCGGCGCCAATGGTGCCGTCGGGCAGGCCGACATCGCCGCGCTCGACGCCGCGCTCGACGGTGCCACCGTGCTGTTGCTGCAACTCGAGGTGCCGCTCGCCGCCGTGATCGGCGCCGCCCGCGCCGCACGCGCCCGCGGTGTCGTCGTCGTGCTCGACCCAGCGCCGGCGGTGCCCCTGCCCGACGAGCTGATGCAGCTGGTCGACATCATCACGCCCAACGAGACCGAAGCAGCACTGCTGACCGGCATCGCGCCGCATGATGACGCAGCCGTGGTGGCAGCCGCCGCCGCACTGCGGAACCGTGGTGTGGGCACCGCGGTGATCAAGCTCGGCGGGCGCGGCGCGTTCGTCGACGACGGCCAGACACGCGCGTTCATCCCGGCCTTCCCGGTCACGCCCGTCGACACTGTCGCCGCCGGCGACGCCTTCAACGGCGGGCTCGCCGTGGGCCTCGACGCCGGGTTGACGCTCGCCGCAGCGTTGCGGCTGGCATCCGCCACCGGTGCCATGGCCGTGACACGCCCCGGTGCACAGGAAGCCATGCCGACGCGCGCCGAGGTCGACGCGTTGTTGGCCGGTTGAGCAGCGCGCCGCGCGCGATGCGGCGAGCACGAGAGGAGCACGCGATGAGCCGTCGGTTTGCCAGCAATCCCGTGACCGATGCGTTGCGCCGGGGTGCCCCGGCGGTCGGCAGTTGGCTCAGCCTGGGATCACCGGCCGCCGCCGAGGCGATGGCCCACCTCGGCTGGGACTGGCTGGTGGTCGATGCTGAACATAGTCCGGTCGATTTCGAGACGATGGTGCATTGCTTCCGTGCCATTCAGTTGGGCGGCTCGATTCCGCTGGCGCGTGTGCCATGGAACGATACGATCTGGATCCAGCGCACGCTCGACGCCGGTGCGTTCGGCCTGGTGGTGCCGATGGTGAACACCGCTGATGATGCCCGCCGGGTCGTCGCCGACATGCGTTACGCGACCCGTGGTCAGCGCAGCTACGGCGGGCAACGGCTGGCGCCCTACATCGACGGCGACTATCGCACGTGGGCCGACGATCACCTGACGGTGATCGTGATGATCGAGACGGCCGAGGCGGTGCGCAATGCCGAGGCGATCATGGCGGTCGATGGCGTGACCGGCTGCTTCATCGGGCCGAACGATCTGGCGTTGTCGCTCGGCCTGGCACCGGGCGCTGGCGGCCCGGGCAGCGCCCACGAAGCTGCCATGCACCAGGTGCTGCACGCCTGCCGCACGACCGGCCGGGCTGCCGGCAAGCACTGCTTCACCGCCGCCGAGGTCGTGCAACGCATCGGCGAGGGCTTCCAGTTCCTGGCGCTGGCGAGCGATGCTGCGTTGCTGAGCGGTGCCGCACGTGCTGCGCTGGCGACCGTTCGCGCCAGCGACGTCGAACGATCCACCAGTCTGTACTGACACGAGGAGCCGCCATGTCTGTACCAACACGCCGCCTTGTCCCAGCCGACCTGCGTGCAGTCGTGATTGAGGATGGGTTCTGGGGTACACGCCAGCAGATCAACCGCGAGCACACCATTCCACATGTCTACTCCCAGCTCGAGGCATCCGGCCGGCTGGCGGCGTTCGCGCGCGATTGGCAGCCCACCGCGGCCGAGCGCGAACGCGCTGCGTGGGGTGGCTCGACGGTGATGTTCTGGGATTCCGATGTGGCCAAGTGGGTCGAGGCGGCGGCGATCAGCCTGACGTGCCACCCCGATGCAGCGCTCGCCGCCCGGCTCGCTGCGCTGGTCGAACAGATCGTGGCACGCCAGGAACCCGACGGCTACCTGAATACCTACTTCACCACGATCGATCCGGCCGGCCGCTGGGCCAACCTGCGTGACTGGCACGAGCTGTATTGCATCGGGCATCTGATCGAGGCGGCGGTGGCCCATCACCAGGCGACCGGCGACACGGCATTCCTCGGGGCGATGCAGCGCGCGGCCACGCTGATCGCCGAGGTGTTCGGCACCGGCCCGGGGCAGCGCCGCGGCTATTGTGGCCACCCCGAGATCGAGCTGGCGCTGATCCGGCTGTGGCAGGCCAGCGGCGATGCCCGCCATCTGGCGCTGAGCCGCTACTTCGTCGATGAACGCGGCCGGCAGCCACACTACTACGACGAAGAGGCCCGCCGGCGCGGTGAGGCGCCCGAGCGCTTCTGGGCACGTTCGTACGAATACAACCAGAGCCACCTGCCGGTACGCCAGCAACACACGGTCGCCGGCCATGCCGTACGCGCCGCCTACCTGTACAGCGCGATGGCCGATCTGGCGCTGATCGACGGCGATGCCGCGCTGTTCGAGGGTTGCGACACGCTCTGGCGGCACCTGACCACGACGCGCATGTACGTCATGGGGGGCATCGGCACCTCGCGGCACAACGAGGGCTTCACCAGCGACTACGACCTGCCGAACGAGAGCGCCTATGCCGAGACGTGCGCCGCGATCGCACTGGTGCTGTGGGCACAGCGCATGCTCGCCGCCGGCCCCGACCGGCGCTACGGCGATGTCCTGGAGCTCGCGCTGCACAACGCGGTGCTGAGTGGCGTGGCCCTCGATGGCACCAGCTACTTCTACGACAACCCGCTCGCCAGCGACGGCGATCACCACCGCCAGCCTTGGTTCGCCTGCCCATGTTGCCCGCCCAATCTCGCCCGGATCATCGCGGCTGTCGGATCGCTGGCCTATGCCGGCAGCGATGACACGCTGGCGGTACACCTGTACCTGGCGAGCCATGCCACGCTGCTGCTGCAGGGGCAGGCGGTGCGCCTGCGGCAGCAGACCAGCTACCCCTGGGACGGCGCGATCACGCTGACCGTCGGCGTCGACACACCGCTGGCGTTCACGCTCGCGCTGCGCATCCCCGGCTGGTGCGAGGGTGCCAGTCTGCGGCTGAACGGGATGGAGCAACCACTCGAACTGCACAACGGGTATGCCCACATCCACCGCACCTGGCACGATGCTGACCAGCTGCAGCTCGCGTTGCCGATGCCGGTCACGCGGCTCTACGCTCATCCGGCCGTGCGTGCTGCGGCCGGTCGGGTGGCGTTGCGGCGCGGCCCACTGATCTACTGCGTCGAGCAGCTCGACCATCAGGTGCCACTCGATGCGTTGCGGCTGCCCGCCGATGCCGCGCTCGATGCCAACCTCGACACCACCATGCTCGGTGGCATGGTGGTCATCACCGGCACTGCCCTCGCCTGCCGCAGCGACGACTGGCCCGACACGCTGTATCGCCCGACCCCACCACGCGTCGCGGCAACGCCACTGCGTGCCATCCCGTACTTCGCCTGGGACAACCGGCAGTCCGGTGCGATGCGTGTCTGGATCAGCGAAGGTGGTCCGTGATGGCGCGGTGGAGCATCGGGCGATGAATGCCAGGCTGGCTCTCGAATTGCAGCACATCGGCTGTGCCTACGGCGCCCGACCGCTGTTCCGCGATCTCTCGCTGCGTGTCACCGCTGGACAGGTGCTGGTCATCACTGGCGCCAACGGCAGCGGCAAGAGCACGCTCATCCGCGTGCTGTGTGGTCTGCAGCGCCCACAGCACGGCGAGGTGCGCTGGTGGCGCGATGGTGTGATGCGGGCACCGGCCGCCGCGAATGCCTGGATCGGCTGGGTCGCGCCCGATGTCCAGCTCTATCGCGAGCTCACCGCACGCGAAAACCTGCAGTTCTTCGCCCGCGTTCGCGGCATATCCCGACATGCCGGCGGGTTCGATGCCCTGCTCGACGACGTCGGCCTCGGTGGTCGTGGCGACGACCGGCTGGCCGCCTACTCGTCGGGGATGCAGCAGCGCCTGCGCTATGCCTGTGCACTGCTGCACGATCCGCCATTCCTGCTGCTCGATGAGCCTACCGTGACGCTCGACGCCCGTGGCGTCGACGTCGTCGCACGGCTGATCGCCGCACGCCGGCGTCATGGCATCATCGTCATCGCCACCAACGACCCACGGGAAGAGCAGGTTGCCGATGTCATCATCCGACTCGGTCAGGCCGCCCACTGAGGCTGCCGGCTGGCGCCACATCCTCGATGCCAGCCTCGCCGTGTTCATCAAGGAGGTTCGCAGCGAGGTTCGCACGCGCTATGCGCTGAATGCCATCCTGCTGTTTGCCGTGAGTACCATCGTCGCCGTCAGCCTGGGGCTCGGCCCGATCGCACCGCGCCGCAATCCCGACCTGCCGCTGATCCAGGCGGCGCTGCTGTGGATGGCGATCCTGTTCGCTGCATTCACCGGTCTCGCACGCACGTTCATCCAGGAGGAAGATGCACGGACGGCGGCGGCGCTGCGCCTGGCAACACCGGCGCTGGCGGTGTTCCTCGGCAAGGCATGGTTCAATACGCTGCTGCTCGGATTGCTCACGACGGTCAGCGCGACACTGTTCCTCGTCCTGCTGCGCGTCGGCGTGGCCGACCTGGTGCAGTTCGGCGCGGTGCTGGCGCTGGGCAGCGCCGGGCTGGTCGCCGCCACGACCCTGATCGCCGCGATCATCGCGCGCGCCAGTGCCCGCGGCGCATTGTTTGCGGTGCTCTCGTTTCCGCTGCTCACGCCGCTGCTGGTGGTCGCGATCCGCGCGACGGCGCTCACGATCGAGGGGGTCACGTGGGCAGCCATCGGCCCGCCGCTGCAGATCCTGGCGGCCTATGCCGTCGCCTTGTTCACTGCCTCACTGCTGCTGTTCGAGGTGGTGTGGGAGGCCTGAGGCCCCTCGCAACAGCGACTTTCCGTCGTGCGCGCATCCCCGCCTGGCTGTGCCTGCATCGCCGAGCACCTTCGTGTGCCCATCCCCGCCTGGCTGTGCCTGCATCACCGAGCACCTTCTGATGCTATCACTGCCCCGTGCGATCGCCCGGTTCCGAACCTTGGCTTGACAATGTCTCCCGGCGTTCTATACTCAATGCAGCGACACGGAGCCCTCACCGTGTTGTTCCCGCATACCAGGTCCATACGCCGTCGCCTGGCCCATGAGTCGCACGCAGCCGTGTGCATCCACGTGGATGATGACATATGATCCGGAGAGGTACGTCATGAACGAATCAGTACGATCATTTGCCGAGCCCATCGCAGCACTCCGAACGCTGTTCGCTGCGGTTGCACGCGAGAGCGAGGCAGCGACGGCGGCGCTCTGCGCCGGCGATCTGGTCGTCGTTCGCGCACTGGCTGCACGTCTCGCCGAATGCGATCGTGCAGTGGGCGAACTCGCCGGCGCGATCGCCGATCATGCAGCGACGCACGGCGTGATGCTTGAGCGCCGTGCCGACTCGCTCGATGCTGTCATCGCGCTCGATCAGCGACTTGCTGCGCATCGGCATACACTGGCACGACGCGATGAAGCGCTCGCGCTGCTGCCACGCATACGGCGACTCGAATACACCCGCCATGCCACCGAGCTGCTGGCGCCGCTCGCACACGAGGTGGCACGCGCGCGCGTGGCGCTCGAGGCGGGGGAGTTCGCCCTGGCCGAGGCGCTGCTCGATGGGCAGCATCCCCTGACAGCCCTGCTGACTATCGTCCTCGACCGTGATACGCTCGCTGAGGCTGCTGTCGCAGAGCTGAGCCAGCGCGTCGCAGCCAGCGCGCTCGGTTCTCGCATCGCCATCGCTGCCATCATGGGGCGCATCCGGCTCGGCCCGGTGGTGGCGACCCCCGAGCCGGTGGTGGCGATCCCCGAGCCGGTGGTGGCGA
>CAIQIY010000544.1 GCA_903871975.1 uncultured Chloroflexota bacterium
CCGGCGCTGGTGGGCGGCGTGATCTCGGCGAGTGCCCAGCGCAACCCGCTGACGCGCTGGCTGCCGACGCAGCGCGAACGCGATTGGGCGGCGGCGACGCTGCAGGTGCTCCTGCCACGCTATCGCGATACCGACACGCAGGTGCGCTTCGGCCCGGGCATTCCCGCCGCCCGGCTCAACGAACTGGCGCCCGAGGCGGCACAGGCGCTGATCATCGACCAGATGGCAGCACTGCTCACGCCGCCGCTGCTCGCGTGACCAGGCGCATGGCTCAGCCGCTCGAGAGCGCGCCGATGCTGCTCTGTTGCCGCCGCGCCTCGATGACATCGCGCATGCGGCCGAGCTTGTCGAGGATCGCCGTCAGCTGCGCCAGGCTCTGGACCCGCAGGATGGCCACGAGCACGGCGCGGCCGGGTTTGCGCGTCTGTACCTGCTCGACCGCATCGATGTTGATGCCGTCATCGGCGATGGCACCCGAGATGTCGCGCCACAGACCGACCCGATCCCAGGCTTCGATGCGGACCGGCACCGGGTAGCCCTGGTGCGGCACGGCAGTGCCCCAGGTGACCTCGACGAGCCGGCCGCGATCGGCCGCCTGGGTGTTGATCACCGTCCGGCAATCGGCGCGATGCACCGTGACGCCGCGGCCCCGCGTGATGAAGCCGACGACCGGCTCGCCGACGACCGGGTTGCAGCAGCGCGCCAGCCGGGTGAGCATCCGCCCCTCGCCGCGCACCTGGATACCGCCGGCGTCGGTGCGCGGGGCCGGCGCCGGTGGTGCCACCGGCGGCAACCCGGCGAGATCATCGGCGTCGACCGGGGTGCGCTGTGCCAGCATGCGTTGTACGATCGTGCGTGCGGCAGTGTCGCCGTAGCCGATCTGGGCGAACAGCTCCTCGACACTCCGGAGCCCGGCGACCCGCACGATCTCCTCGAAGGGCGCGTGCAGGCCCAGACGCTTCATCTCCTTGTCGAGCATCTCGCGCCCGGCCGCGACGTTCTCGTCGTGATGCACGCGCTTGAAGTAGCGCCGGATGTGATTGCGTGCGCCCGATGTCCGCACAAAGGTGAGCCAGTCACGACTCGGCCCGCGCGGTGTTCGGGTGGTGATGATCTGCACGATCTCGCCACTCTGCAGCGGATAGTCGAGCGGTACCATGCGATTGTTGACCTTGGCGCCGACACACGAATTGCCGACCTCGGAGTGAATGCGGTAGGCGAAGTCGACCGGCGATGAGCCGACGGGCAGGTCGATGATCTGGCCCTTGGGCGTGAAGACATAGACCTGCTCGTGGAGTTCGTCGTCGCGCAGCGAATCGACGAATTCGCGCGCGGTGAGCTCGCGCCGCCACTCGACCATGCCGCGCAACCACGCCAGCTTGCTCTCGAAGGTCGGATCATCGCGCTCGAAACCCTCCTTGTAGCGCCAGTGTGCAGCGATGCCCAGCTCGGCGACTTCGTGCATGTGCCAGCTGCGGATCTGGACTTCGCACGGCTGGCCGCCGGGGATGAGCACCGTCGTGTGCAGCGACTGGTACATGCTCTCCTTCGGTCGCGCGATGTAATCATCGAACTCGCCCGGTACCGGTGCCCAGAGCGCATGCACCAGGCCGAGCACGCGGTAGCACAGGTCCTTCTCGCGCTCATCGCGACGCCGCTCGCTCTCGCGGCGCCGGGGCACATCGTGTTCGCCACGTGGCTGACGGCGGCCGGGTCGCCGGGCAACGTCGGTGGCGTCGCCGGATTCGGCGGGTTCGGCCGCGACAGGCTCCAGGGGTGCGCCGACGATCACGCGCACCGCCAGCTGGTCGTAGATCTGGTCCAGCCCCACACCCTTGCGTTCCATCTTGCGGTGGATCGAGTAGATGTGCTTCGGCCGCCCGGTGATGTCGGCAGCGATGCCCTCGCGCTCGAGCGTGGTACGCAACCGTGTGATCACGCGCTGGATCAGGCGTTCGCGGAAATCGCGCTTCATCGCCAGCTGGCGACTGATCTCCTGGTATTTCTCGGGATTCAGAATGGCAAACGCGCGATCCTCGAGCTCCCACTTGAACTGCCAGATGCCCAGCCGATGGGCCAGCGGCGCGTAGATCTCCAGCGTCTCGCGTGCCGTGCGCTGCTGGCTGGCCGGCGGCTTCGAGGCGATCGTGCGCAGGTTGTGCAGCCGGTCGGCCAGCTTGACCAGGACGACGCGCGGGTCGCGCCAGATCGCGAGGAACATCTTGCGGAACGACCCGGCCTGGACGTCTTCCTTGGTGCGCGCCTCGAGTTGCGAGAGTTTGGTGACCCCATCGACCAGATGGGCGATCTCTTCGCCGAAATGGCCGACGATCTGCTCGCGGGTGAGGCAGGTGTCCTCGAGCACGTCGTGAAGCAGCGCGGCGGCGATCGATGCGGCATCGAGGTGCAGGCCGAGCAGCAACTCGGCGACGGCGACCGGATGCTCGATGTAGGCCTCGCCCGATTGCCGGCACTGGCCCGAGTGCGCTGCGTACGCCACCGCATACGCAGCGCGGATGATGCGGATCTGGCCTTCGATCCCCGATCGATCGCGGCGCGACGCGGCGAACCGCTCGGCCAGGTGGTTGGCGACGCCGTTGGCCATGATCGCCGGATCGAGCACCAGGTCGCCGGCGCGCGCCGGCGTGGCCGCGGCTGGCGTGGAGAGTACACCCTGGCTGGGGTCTGACGTCATCGAACCATTCCTAGTAGTGGACGATCACCGGTGTTCGCAATGCCGCCCACTCGTAGAGCCACTGCGCATCGTCAAGGTTGAGGTTGATGCAGCCATGCGACATGCGCACGCCCGTGCCCCATCGATCGTGCCAGTAGGTTCCGTGGAGCGCGACGCCGCCGTGAATGAACTGCACCCACGGGATCCGCGGGACGTACCAGCTCTCGCCGCCCGCCGAGCCGCGCATGTCCTGCATCGGCGTGCGGTGATAGATCTCGAATGTGCCGACCGGGGTGTTGAACCCGTCCTTCCCGGTGGCGACTGGTGCATGATACACCGGAAGGTCGTTCTCGTAGGCGGTGAGGCGCTGCTGCGTCAGATCGATCTCGATCCGCCGCTGCCGCGGTCCGTCGATCCAGTCGAAGGCGTCGGGCAGCGCCGCCTGCCGCTGTGCCGCGACGCCGCTGTCGCGCAGCGCGAGCCGGCCATAGTCGGTCAGGCGAATCTCGCCGAGTGCCGCGAGCATGACGCCATTGGCACGTTCGCGCTCCTGGTAATACGGCGGCATCGCCTCGGGGACCCACTCCATGCGCGCCCGCTCGAAGTACTGCGTCAGCCGCACCGTGCCGTCGATCGGGCTGATCTCCTGGAATGGCTCGCTGATCGGGTAGCCGAAGATCGCCAAGCCGCCGAACTTCTCCCAGAAGCGCAGGAATTTGCCGCGCAACGTGTGCCGCGTGATGTCGAAGTACACCGCACCCTTCGCCGGCTCGCCATCGGGGAAGTCACGCCCCAGCGTGAGCTGGTTGCCCAGCAATGTCAGCAGTACCTGCCCGGTGCCGGTGGCGGCATCGACGTGATATTCGAACCGCGCACGCTCGAAGTACTGGACGAGCAGATCCTCTTCGACGACTTCGCCGGTGATCGGCAGGCCGAAGATGCGCTCGCCGCCATGCTCGAGCCAGAAGCTCAGGAACCCGGCGCGGTCGCTGATGTGAAACCCGGTGGACGAGACATAGACGGTGTTCACGGCGGGCAGGTTCAGCCCGTCGCTCAGCCGCGCCGGGAACAGCACCGGCGCGCGCGGCGCCTGTGCGACCCCGGTCGGTGGCTCGAAGTCGGCGATGCCGACGTCGGGCCGGCTCCAGATCTGCTGCGGCAGCGTGCTGATGATGACCAGGACGATGATGACGATCCCGATGATCCCGGTCGCATACGGTCGACGTTGCATGGTTCCTCCCACCGCTCGCCGGGCGAATCGCCCGGCCATTCTCTTCCGAACCCGTGGGTGTGTCGTCGGCTGCGCTGCCGTGTGGTGCGGCATGTCGCAGCGGCGTGCTGCTGCCGGCGCCGCATGGACGTCATCGCCCATCCTGGCGGCCTGGTTTGTCTTGCTGTGGTCATCACCAGCGCGACACATTCACGCCGCAACGATCATGATTGCTGCGGGATATGTCGTTTTCTGCGATGCATGGATCACCAAGCGCCAATCGATCCATTGATGGCGTATCATGCATGGTTGGTCGATCATACACCGTGATACACTCGTCGATGGCGAGCGTATGCGGCCATGCATGATGGCATCAGCCGGTGATTCATGCATGTCGAGTATAGCATACCTGGCCTGCACATCGCGATCACCCCACACCTGGATACACGAGCATGAGTGACGAATGATCGTGCCATGATGGATCCGACGGTGGCGACCGCGTCGGGCGCCCCAGCCCCATCGCCACGCGATGCATGGTATGCTTGCCGGGGCGGCAGTGCCGTCGTGCAGGCAGATGGCGGGCAGCAAACGGAACGGACGCAATGGATTCTGACGGAGCGACCCTCAAGCAGCAGGCTGCCGCGGCAGCCCTCGAACACGTCGTCGACGGCATGGTGCTGGGGCTGGGCAGCGGCAGCACCGCCGAGGCATTCGTCACGGCACTCGCCGCACGGCATGCTGCCGGCCACGTGCGTGACATCTGCGGCGTACCGACATCCGAGCGCACCGCCGCGCTGGCACGACGCCTCGGCGTCCCGCTCACCACGCTCGAGCAGCGGCCGCGGCTCGATCTGGCAATCGACGGCGCCGACGAAGTCGACCCGGCGTTGCAGCTCATCAAGGGGCGTGGTGGCGCGCTGCTGCGCGAGAAGGTCGTCGCCGCGTCAGCGGAGCGCTTCGTGGTGATCGTCGACGACACGAAGCTGGTCGACCGGCTCGGCCAGCGCATGCCGCTGCCGGTCGAGCTCGTCGCATTCGCCACGCCGCTGGTCGCGCGGCGGCTGCAGCACCTCGGTGGCACGCCGACGCTGCGCCGCACCAGTGCCGGAGACCCGTTCATCACCGACGAGGGGCACGTCATTCTCGACACCCAGTTCGCACCGATCGACGATCCCGAGGCGCTGGCGGCGCACATCGCCGCCATCCCGGGTGTCGCGGCGCATGGGTTGTTCGTCGCGCTCGCCAGTGCCGTGATCATCGCCGAACCGACCGGCGTCCGCTGGCGGCGGCGATGAGCGGGGGATCGATGCCGCGCTATGCCGCGGCGCGCCATCTGTACATCCACATCCCGTTCTGTGCGCGGCGCTGTGCCTATTGCGACTTCAATACCTACGCCAACCTCGAGCACCGCATCGACGCCTACGTCGCTGCGCTGTGCGACGAGCTGGCGGCATGGCGTGCGCTGGCCGATCCGCCAGCGGGCATCCGCTCGGTGCCACACGCCCTGATGCGCGCCGATCTGCCGCCGACGATCTTCTTCGGCGGCGGGACACCCAGCCTGCTGCCGCTGACCGCCTTCGAGCGCATCCTCGCCGCGAGCGATGCCCTGGTCGCCCGCGACGGCGCCGAGATCACCGTCGAGTGCAATCCTGGCACCGACCTCAGCCGCGACTATCTCGCCGGGCTGCGCTCGCTCGGCGTCAATCGCATCAGCATCGGCGTCCAGACGCTCGACGACCGCATCCTGCGCGTGTTGGGGCGCACGCACACCGCCGGCGACGCGCGGGCGGCCTACGAAGCGGCCGTTCGGGCGGGGTTCGAGCGGATCAACATCGATTTCATCTTCGGCCTGCCCGGCCAGACCCACGATGCATGGCTGGCGACGCTGCGCACCCTGGTCGAGTGGCAGGTCGACCACTGCTCGCTGTATTCGCTGATCCTCGAGCCGGCGACGCCGCTGGCGGCGCAGGTGACGGGCGGGCGTGTCAGCGTACCCGACGACGACGTCACCGGCGCGATGTACGAGGCGGCGCTCGACGTGCTGGGTGCCGGCGGGTACACGCACTACGAGATCAGCAACTGGGCACGCCGCCTGCCCGGCGATGCCGCGCGCCTCGTGCCATCGAATGCCTGCCAGCACAACCTGGCCTACTGGCTCAACGCCGACTATCTCGGCGCCGGCGCCGGTGCCCATGGTCACCTGCCGCCCCAGCGCACCAGCCACGTGCTGACGGTCGACGAGTACATCGCCGCCGTACGGCAGCGCGGCATCCCGCTCGCCGAACGTGTCCCGCTCACGGCACACGACCTGTTCGCCGAGACGATGTTCATGGGCCTGCGGCTCAACGCCGGCGTCAGCCTGGCGCATGTCCGCGAGCGCTGTGGTGTCGCGCTCGACGATGCCGCCGGCGCGACCATCGCCGAGCTCGTCGCGGCCGGGCTGCTCGAACGCGACGACCACGCGGTGCGCCTCACCGACCGCGGTCGGATGTTCGGCAACCAGGTGTTCGCACGCTTCGTGTAGGCGCCGTGCAGCGGGCGCTTGCAGCGCGATACCGACGCTGGTATGATGATGGCCACGACACCGCAGCGCTGGCCACCAGCGAACCAGGAGAGGGAGCACCGCGCATGACCGCGATCGAGACCGACGTCGCACGACCGGGCCGGTTCGGCCCGTATGGTGGCAGCTACGTGCCCGAGACGCTGGTGCCCGCCGTCGCGGCGCTCCGCGAAGCCTACACCGCCGCACAGCGCGATCCGTCCTTCTGGGATGCACTGCACCAGTTGCACCAGCGCTACACCGGGCGCCCGACGGCACTGAGCCATGCAGCGCGGCTGAGCCGAGAGCTCGGCGGTGCCCAGATCTACCTCAAGCGCGAAGACCTGGCCCATACCGGTGCGCACAAGATCAACAACGCCCTCGGCCAGGGATTGCTCGCGCAGCGCATGGGCCGGCGGCGCATCATCGCCGAGACCGGCGCCGGGCAGCATGGCGTGGCGACGGCGACGGTCTGCGCGCTGCTCGGGCTCGAGTGCGTGGTCTACATGGGCGTCGATGACATGGCGCGCCAGGCGCCGAACCAGTTCCGCATGCGCCTGCACGCCGCCGAAGACCGCGGCGTGAGCACTGGCTCGCGCACGCTCAAGGACGCGATCAACGAGGCGATGCGCGACTGGGTCACCAATCCGGACTCGTACTACCTCCTCGGGTCGGCGCTCGGGCCACACCCGTACCCCACGATGGTCCGCGACTTCCAGAGCGTCATCGGCCACGAGGCGCGCGAGCAGATGCTGCGCCTCGTCGGTCGCCTGCCCGACCTGGTGATCGCCTGTGTCGGCGGTGGCTCGAATGCCATCGGCATATTCCACGCGTTCCTCGATGACCACGGCGTAGCACTGCGTGGCGTCGAGGCGGGCGGGCGCGGCCAGACGCTCGGCGAGCACGCCGCACGCTTCAGCGGCGGTCGGCCGGGCGTCCTGCAGGGCACCTACACGTATGTCCTGCAGGATGACGACGGCCAGATCGGGTTGACCCACAGCGTGTCGGCCGGCCTGGATTACGCCGCCGTCGGCCCGGAACATGCCGCGCTGCACGATCGCGGCCGCGCCCAGTACACCGCCGCCGACGATGCGGCCGCGCTGGCGGCGTTCCAGCGGTTGGCGCGCACCGAGGGCATTCTGCCGGCACTCGAGACGGCCCATGCCGTCGCCGAAGCGATCCGCCTGGCGCCATCGATGGACCCCGCGCAGAGCATCCTGGTCAATCTGTCGGGGCGCGGCGACAAGGACATCTTCACCATCGCCGACCTGCTCGGCGTCACGCTCAATGGCTAGCAGCCGCAACCCGGCCGCGGTCCCGCGCGTCAGTCGGGGGTGCCCGGGGCGCTGCACGCCCGTGATGTGGCGCCGTGTCAGGAGAGCCTGGTATGCTGAACGCCCTGTTCTGCCTCG
>CAIQIY010000545.1 GCA_903871975.1 uncultured Chloroflexota bacterium
CTGGCGCTGGCGGTCTTCGGCGTCGAGCGCATGCTGGCGTATCGCGCCGTGCGCGCCGCGCTGCCGCATTGACAGCCAGTCTGCCGTGCGGGTAGGATGCGGCGGTGGGTGTGGATTCGGCCGGTGAGAAAGGGAACGATGCACCATGCACGAGCACGCCAGACGCCTGGCAACGATCGTCGTCCACGCCGGTGAACGTGCCGCACCGCTGACGGCGACACCGACGACGACGCCGATCTACACGTCGGCGACATATGTCTATCCCACGCTGGCCGCGCTCGATGCCGCGTTTGCTGACGGCGATGGGTATGTCTATACGCGCCACGGCAACCCGACGGTCGCCGCACTCGAAGCTGCCGTCACCGCAGTTGAGGGTGGTGTCGGCGCGATCGCCTGTGCCTCGGGCATGGCGGCACTGCACGCCGCGATCCTGGCAGCCGGCACACCCCGCGGCGAGACGGGGCCACAACCGCGCGGCATCCTGATCGCGCGCGACATCTATGGTTCGACGGCAGTGCTGGTGCGCGAGCTGTTCGCAGCGCACGGTGTGCCGGTCGCAGCGGTCGACATGGGGGATCTCGCGGCGGTGGCTGCGGCCTGTGCCGAGCTGCACCCCGACGTGATCATCGCCGAGCAGCTGTCGAATCCGCTGTTGCGCGTCATCGATGTCGCGGGCCTGGCGCGCGTGGCGCGCACGGCCGGCGCCCGCCTGATCATCGACAACACCATCGCGACACCGTTGCTGCAACAACCACTGGCGCTCGGCGCCGATCTGGTGGTGCACAGCGCGACCAAGTATCTGAGCGGCCACGGGGATGCGGCAGGCGGCGTGGTGGTCGCGCGCAGCGGGTTGGTGCGCGACACCCTGGTCCGCCAATCACGGCTGATCGGCGCGTCGCTCGGGCCGTTCGAGGCGCAGCAGATCCTGCGTGGCCTCAAGACGCTGGCGCTGCGGTTGGAGCGCCAGTGTGCCAACGCGGCTCAGGTCGCCCACTGGCTTGCCGCGCAGCCAGCGGTGACGCGCGTGATCTATCCCGGGCTGGCGACCCATCCGCAGCACGCACTGGCCGACGTCGCTTTCGGCGGTCGCTTCGGCGCGCTGGTCACCTTCGACCTGGCCGATCGCTCACGGATGGCGCTGGAGCGCTGGTTCGACGGACTGCGAATGATTGTGCCGGGGACGACCCTCGGCGATGTGTTCACGCTCGCCAGTGCGCCGGCGGTCGCATCACATCGCGAACTGAGCGTGGCGCAGCGCGCTGAGCGCGGCATCGGCGAGACGACCATTCGGCTCTCGCTGGGCATCGAGGCGGTTGAGGACATCATCGACGACCTCGCCGATGCGCTGCAGCGCGCTGGTGACGGATCGACGACTGGAGAGGCGTGATGGACGACATGGAACCGATTGATCACATCCTGACGACGACGCGTTCGGTGCGTCGTCGCCTCGACCTGACACGCGCTGTGGCCCCCGAGGTGATCGAACAGTGCCTCGAGATCGCCATCCAGGCGCCGAGTGGTTCGGATCGGCAAGGCTGGGAGTTTGTCGTACTGACCGAATCAGAACCAAAGCTGGCGATCGCCGAGTTGTATCGCCGCGCGTTTGCCGCATACATCGGCGCCCCACCCGCTCCGGGGACACCAATCAGCGCAGTGCGGGCGTCGGCGACGCTGCTGGCCGAGCAGTTCCACTTGGTGCCGGCGATGGTGCTGTTCTGCTATGCTGGTCGCGTCGAGCGCCAGTCGGCCGCGGCGCAGGCGGCGTTGTATGGCTCGATCCTGCCGGCAGCGTGGTCGTTCATGCTGGCGTTGCGCGCGCGCGGCATCGGCTCGGCCTGGACGACGCTGCATCTCGTGTATGAGCGCGAGGCGGCGGCGGCGCTGGGCATCCCAAGCGACTGGACCCAGGCGGCGCTGATCCCGCTGGCCTACTTCACGGGCACCGGGTTCAAGCCGGCACCGCGTGCCCCCGCACGCACCAAGACGTCGTGGAATGGTTGGGGGCGTCGGCGCGATACCGGCGAGGTGTGAGCACGCGGCACCGCGCGGCGTTCCATCGCACGTGCGGGCGCACTGGCGCGCCCGCACGCCCCACCGTCGACCCTCACGCGCCGCGGGCGCTCGCCGCGCTGCGCGAGCGCAGGTACCACACGGCAAACCCGATGAGCGCCAACAGCAGGATGATCATCAGGATGATGTTGTGGAAGATCATGCTGATGATGATCGTGGTGACACCGATCAGGAGCGCCAGCACCGCATTGAAGAAGCCGGAGATGCCATCGAAGACCGATCCCACGATGCCGATCAGGCTCAACAGGCGCGAGATCGGCCCGGCCAACAATTGCAGCCCGATGTAAATCCCCAGGATGCCCACCACCCGTATGATCCACAGGAACAGCACATAGCTGTTGTGCATCGCCTCGAGCGCCTCGCTGCGCGTGCCCTCCATCACCTCGAAAAATGTGTGCTCGCTGTGGCGGTATGGTGCAAACGTGCCATCCTGGACCGACCCGAATGCTGTGACGGTCGTGTCGCTGGCGAGTGCGGTATACGACAAACGCTCGTCGCCGACGCGTGGCGCGGACTCGGCACTGCCGTTCGTGTAGATGTATGTCCCCGCGACACGGTATCCGGCCGGCAACTCACCGTCTGGCGGGGTGATCGTCGCCCCCGACGGCATCTCAACCCCTTGAGTCACATCGATCGTGTAGGCGCCAATCGACGCGCTGTCGACCACGAACGTCGCATCGCTCAGCGTCTTGGCGGGATTCTGGTGTCCGGCCGGGTACTCAAACCTCGTCGAGTCTTCTGGCGTGGACATCCACTTCGTGTTGTAGGTGTAGGTCGTCTCGGTCGTCGATCCACCGCCGACTGCGTCGACCGTCTCGCTGGACTGCCGCTCTTCGTACCAGGCGTAGATTTCCGTTCGCCGCGTCAGCTTGATGTATGCCCCTGACTCGATGAATGGTGGATCACTGACCGACGACTCGCTGACGATCGGCCCGGTGATGCTGACAAACGTGCCGTTCATCGATGGATCGACCGTCGCGCTGTTGATCTCGACCGAGTCGTCCGCGATCTTCGACAGGTCCGGCACGCCTTCATTCGACCACAGGCCCCAGATGGCGATCGGGATGAGAACCAGCCCGAACAGCATGCCGACAAACGAGTTCGCGACGCGCGAAAACCAGTTCTGCCGAGTCGTGACGGTGACACTGTCCCGCGTGGATCGTGGGAATCGTTGCATGAGCCAACTCCTGTCTGCGACGCCCGCACCCATCGTGCGGCATGCGGCGGCCAGTTTGTGCACGAGCGCCGGCCGGTACGACGGACGGCGACAGCTCTGCGCCCGAGCTGCACAGGCCCCACGTCAGGCTCGTGGGTGCATCGAACCCGCCCGTCGTGGTGTGGCCGGTTGGCGCGGCACATCGTATGGGCCGCTGCCCCCATCCCTATCATCATCGCGCGGAAGCACCGTGGCCATTATACTGCCTGACGACCACGCACGCAGGAGCCATGGGGCCAGGCAC
>CAIQIY010000546.1 GCA_903871975.1 uncultured Chloroflexota bacterium
CTCACCGGCATCGGCGCGGGAGTCGGCCTTGGCACCGTGATGGTCTGGATGTTCAACCAGACGTTGCGCGCTGATCCCGACGAGGCGCAACCGATCATGCGCTGGCGCGATCTCGCCGCGACACTCGGGCTCGGCCTGGTGATGCTCACGATGATGTATCAGAACATCGCCATCGGCTTCTGGCCGATTGCGATCACCGCGTGGAGCGGGCTGGTCGGTGTCTTGTTCAGCATCCTCACCATCATGGCGGGGCTGGCACTGGGATACGAGCGGCGCGTCATCCGCCTGGCGCAGCTCGTTCGCCCGGCGACCATCGCGCTGATCAGCACCGGAATCCTGCTCGCGGCGCTGGCAGCCGTGCGGTTTGCCATCGATCCGGCGGACGCGGCGCTGCGCTGAGGAACAGGGTGCATACGGCGGTAGACCGGACGCGCACCCTGCTGCGCGGACGGCGTGATCGCGGTAGTACTGGTGCACCGTCGCCCCGCACGTCGCCACCTGCGTTGCTCGCGAGTCAGCGCCAGGTGTGTGCGTTGAGCGCCACGCACGTGGGTTGGGCCGCATGCGCCGCGACACGTCATGCGTTCGCCTTACTGTCCAGCGACACGCCTGTTTGAGTATCGAGGATGCGATGAGCCCCACCCACGACGACGGATTCAGTGCCCAGGAACGTGCTGCGATGCGCGAGCTCGCCAGAGAACGCAAGGCGCATGCCAAGGCGGCCCGCCAGCGCGAAGTCGGCGAGGCTGATGTGCTGGCCAAAATCGCCGAAATGAACGATGGTGACCGACGATTGGCAGAGCATGTGCATCGGGTCGTGACGACCCATGCACCCGATCTGTGGCCACGGACATGGTACGGCATGCCGGCATATGCCAGCGACGGCAAGGTGCTGTGCTTTTTCCAGAGCGCCCAGAAATTTGAATCACGCTACTGTACGATGGGGTTCACCGATGTGGCGCGCCTCGACGATGGCGCACTGTGGCCGACATCATTCGCGGTGGTCGACTGGGACGATGCGGTCGAGGCACAACTGGTGGCACTGATACAGCGGGCGCTTCAGCAGGCACGTGCACGGTAGCATGTTGTCGCTGCGAACGGGCCCATGGCGCCGCACGTGGCGCACCGCATCGATATCGATGCGATACGCCACGCCGGTCACACCGGCACGGTCGCCAATCGCGCGTACCGCGGCGCTGGCACACCGTGGCCGATGCCCCTCAGCATGGTCGACTTGGAGGTTGGGGCCCGGGCGCGGCTGGTGGCACTGCGAAACCCGGCGGTTCGGCGGGCACGTGCTCACGGGCACGCTCGCGCCGTCGGTGTTCTGCGGCGCGGCGATCGGTGGAACGCGCCGGCCACGCCGCCAGGTGTCCAGGCAACTCCAGTAGTAGTGTCGCCACTCGCACGTACCACCGCCGAACCGCGGGCCGCCTGCCACTGGCGTACCAAGACGACCCCGATGCCGTAGTCACTGCCTTGCCCAGCCGGGGTGCACGACCGCCAGCCGTGCGTGGGGTAGCCAGCAACGCGCTTGGGGGGCGATGAGGCTGATGCACGAGGCCGTGCCGCAACCGTCAAATGTAGTACATCGCCTCTTCGCTGAGCTGCCGCTTGCGCTGGCACAAATCATCGAGGGTGAGGGCCGCCAGATGGTCCTGCAGCGTGTGGCGTACCGTCACAATGGCACCGCGCACGATCTCGCGGTCGACCGGATCGCCACCCTGTCCATCGCGGCTCGTATCGATCGGCAGCAGCGGCCCCTCCAGCGCGCTGATCGCATCGAGCAGCGTGATCTGTGCCGGCGACCGCGCCAGACGATGCCCACCCTGCGGGCCGCGCACACTCTCGATCAACCCGGCGCGTCGCAGCAGAATCAGGATCTGATTCAGATAGTTCTCGTCAATTCCCTGGCGCAGATGGATCTCGCGACTCTGGATCAGCCCGATCCCATGGCGCTGAGACAGATCGAGCAGCGCCCGCAGACCATACTCGCCCTTACTCGAGATGCGCATCGTCGAGCTCCCGGGTCATCACTGCCACAGCCAGCCGGAGGGGAGTGCAACCATGGCACTCACCTGCCGGCCGACACCGTCGATCACACTCGTCGACGCGGTCGATCGCCCCGGTCCCCATCGGGGCGTGGGCGCGTCCCGCGGCCGGCACCTGCCGCCAAGCGGTCATCGGCCGTCTCGCCCGTGAGCACAGCCCGCCGCGACAGGCTGACCTTGCCGGTGCCCGGTTCGACGCCAATCACCATCACGTTGATCTCCTGGCCCAACTGCACCACGTCTTCGACATTCTCGACGCGATGCTCATCGAGCTCGGAGATATGCACCATGCCATCCTTGCCCGGCAGCAGATTGACGAATGCACCGAACGGCATGATACGCACAACCTTGCCAGAGAACAGCTCACCGACTTTGATCTCGCGCGTGAGCGCCTCGATCTGCTGCACCGCGCGCCGTGCCGAGTCGCCGTTGGCAGTCGCGACGAATACCCTGCCGTCATCCTGGACATCGATCTGTGCACCGGTCGCATCGATGATGCCGCGGATATTCTTGCCACCCGGGCCAATCAACGCGCCAATCTTGTCGGGGTTGATCTGCAGCGTCACGATTCGTGGCGCGTACTGTGACGGCTCGACGCGCGCGGCACTGATCACCGCGTCCATCTTGTCGAGGATGACCAGACGACCACGGCGGGCCTGCGCGAACGCCGCACGCATGATGTCATAGGTGATCCCGGTCGTCTTGATATCCATCTGCAGGCCAGTGATACCCTCGCGCGTCCCGGCAACCTTGAAATCCATGTCGCCGAGGTGATCCTCGATGCCCTGAATATCCGTCAAGACCTTCCAGGCACCGTCGGCACCGGTGATCAAGCCCATCGCCACACCGGCAACCGGCCGGGTGATTGGCACGCCGGCATCCATCAACGCCAGGCTCGAGCCGCACACCGACGCCATCGACGACGAGCCATTCGATGACATCGTCTCGGACACCAGTCGCATGGTATAGGGGAAACGGTCGCGCGGTGGCAGGACCGCCAGCAGCGAGCGTTCGGCCAGCGCGCCATGACCGATATCGCGACGACGTGGGCCGCTGAGGCGCTTGACCTCGCCAGTCGAGAACGGCGCGAAGTTGTAGTGATGGATGTAGCGCTTGCTCGTCTCGAGCCCGAGGTCATCGAGCCGCTGCTCGTCGCCGGGTGCGCCAAGCGTGGCTACCGTCAGCACTTGTGTCTGGCCGCGAGTGAACAGCCCACTCCCATGAACGCGCGGCAACACGCCCACATCGACGGCGATCGGCCGAATCTCTTCGGGGGTTCGGCCATCAACACGCATGCCGCTCCCCAGAATCGCCGAGCGCACTTCGTCGTACACCAGATTCTCGAAGACCTCGGCGACTGCCTTGCGACGCGCCGGCAGCTCTTCTTCGGGCTCGTCGGCGGTGAAGTGCCGCAGCACGTCGGCCTTGACGACCTCGGTCGCATCCTGGCGCGACGTCTTGTCGGGGTTGTTGATCGCGTCGCGCAACCGCGAACCGAGGAACGCCACGACCGCCTGTTCGAGCGAACGATCGACGGCCGGTGGGGCAACGCTGCGCTTCGGGCGGCCGGCACGCGCCGCCAGCTGCACCTGCAGCTCGCAGAGCTGCCGTGCGACACCATGACCCATGATCACCGCATCGAGCAACTCGTCTTCCGAGAGTTCGTGGGCGCCTGCCTCGACCATCAGGACCGCCTCGGCCGTGCCGGCGACGACCAGATCCAGCCGGCTGCCGGCGACGGTGTCCATCACCGGATTGACGACCAACGCACCATCGATGTGGCCCATCTGGACCGCGCCGACCGGCCCGAGGAACGGAATGTCGGAGACGGTGAGCGCCGCCGAGGCGGCAATGATCGCCAGTGGACCCGGATCGTTGACCAGGTCGATCGACAATGTCGTGATGATGATCTGAACTTCGTTGCGATAACCTTCGGGGAACAACGGCCGCAGCGGTCGGTCGGTCAGACGCGCCGTCAGGATCGCCGTCTCGGTCGGCTTGCCCTCGCGCTTGAAGAAACTGCCCGGGATCTTGCCCGCGGCGTACATCTTCTCTTCGTAGTCGACGGTGAGTGGAAAGAAGTCGACCCCTTCGCGCGCGCTGCGCGCACCGACGACCGTTGCGAGCAGCATGGTGTCACCGTATCGGACAGTGACGGCACCATCGGCCTGCTCGGCAAACCGCCCGGTCTCGATGGTCA
>CAIQIY010000547.1 GCA_903871975.1 uncultured Chloroflexota bacterium
GCATCACGGGCGGTGCGCTCGACAGCGATGAGGGTGTGCCCGGGCCGTTGATGCTGCAGGGCGATCATACCGCCGTCGAGTATCGCAACATCGTGCTGACACCAGCGCTCGACTGAGGCGTCGATGCTGTCGCTGTTCTTCACGGCGATGGCCCTGGCGACGGTGTTCAACGCCGCGCCGGGGCCGGTATTCGCCGAGACGGTGCGCCATGGGCTGCGCGGCGGCTGGCGTGCGGCACTGGCCGTGCAGTTCGGTTCGCTCGCCGGCGATGCGCTCTGGGCACTGCTGGGCCTGGCTGGCGTCGGCTTGGTGCTGCGCCTCGAGGTGTTGCGCCTGCCGGTCGCACTGGCGGGCATCGCCTACCTGCTCTGGCTGGCGTGGGACGCCTGGCACGAGGCGGTGCTGGATCGGCCGCCGTCGCCAGTCGCACCGTCACAGGCCGCGTTGCGCAGTGGTGTGATGCTGTCGGTCACCAATCCACAGAACATCGCCTATTGGGCGGCGCTCGGCAGCGCGATGGGTGCCGTCGGGGTCGTCGCACCAACGCCACAACATTACGTCGTGTTCTTCGCGGCCTTCATGACGGCATCGTTCGTGTGGTCATTCGTCGCCGCCGGGCTGGCCCACGTGATGGTCGGGGGTGCCTCGGGCGGCTGGGCGCGCCTGATCAACCGGGTGATCGCCGTGGTGTTCGTGCTGCTGGCGTGTGGCGCAGCCCACGCGACGTGGCAGCAGTTCGGCGCGCTCGCGGGCTGAGTGCCGACGCCGCTGCGCCTCGGGCGCTGTGATCGCGCCATGGGCCCACGCAAGCCCAGCTGGGCCGTTGTGATCAGCGCGCACCGGCATGCAGGGGCCAGCCCGCGCAGCCATCGTCGATGCCACAGGCACCACGCTACGCCAGCACGCCGTGCCACCACCAGCGGCAGCGGTGCAACGCTCTGGCGCACCAGCGCACGCGGCGCTCAGCGATCGATGACCACCCCCGCCGTGGCCAGCTCGGCGACGAACCGCGTCGCGATGGTGTCCCAGGTGTAGCGCAGCACGCGCTGGCGCCCGGCGGCGGCACAGGCGGCCCGACGCGCCGGGTCCTCGAGCATCGCCACCAGTGCCGCAGCCAGGGCGGCCACATCGCCCGGCGGCACCAGCAAGCCGACCTCGCCATCGGGCACCACTTCGGGGATGGCCGCAGCGCGGGTTGCCACAATCGGCACACCACTGACCATCGCCTCGAGGAACACGATGCCAAAGCCTTCCTGGACACTCGGCAGACAGAAGACGTCGGCTGTGGCATAGTGCTGCACCACCTCGTCGTCGTCGGCCAGTGCGCCGGTGAAGATTGCTGCATCGCCGAGCCCGAGATGGTGTGCCAGCCGGCGGAGCGACAGGTGCTCGGGGCCGCCGCCCACGATCATCGCGCGGGCGGCCGGGATGGCGCGCCGCACCAGCGGCATGGCGTGGAGCAGGTCGGCGACATGCTTGCGTGGATACTGTCGCGCGACGCACAGGATCGTCGGCGGGCGTGGCGCCACGCTGGCGTGTGCCTGTAGCCGTCGTTGCCAGTGCGACACATCGATCCCTTCGGGGATGATCGCGATGCGTTCGGCGGCGATGCCGTAGTGCCGCGTGATCGCGCTGGCGCAATACGCCGATGTCGCGAAGACGCGCCGTGCGTGTCGGACATTCTGGCGCTCGAGGTAGGCCATGCTGCCGAGCATCATGCGTGGCCAGCCGTGTTCGTGCCGGGCTTCTTCGGCCAGCACCCCTTTGATGCTCACCACATACGGCGTACGTGCACTCGATAAATGCGCCGTCAGCGAAGTGCAGCGGGACGCAAAGCCGCCGATCGACTTCAGCGCAGGCAGATCCGACAGGGTGATCGCCGTCAGCGA
>CAIQIY010000548.1 GCA_903871975.1 uncultured Chloroflexota bacterium
CGCACCGCACCGGGCGCGGCATCGTCGGCCTCGATGGCGACCGCCCGCGAGCTGATCATCAGTCCCATCACCCGCTCGGGCGTGATACGCCGCCCGGCTGGCTGTGCATCGCGCCGCAACAGGCTCTGGCGAAACGTCGCGCCGCGCAGCACATCGAGGAACAGCTCGGTGTCGGCTGCGCCATCCGACAACTCGGCCACATGGTCGAGCGCGCTGCGTGCGATGCCGCCGGGAAACAAGCTGGGAAAGTGGGCGTCGCCGAGGTAGTGCAGCCGATGGCTGGCAGCATGCGCCATGAACGCACTGACGTACACCGGATCATTGACGGCTTCCAGGTGATCGTGCAGCAGATAGGCCGCCGCATCGGCGCCCAGCCGATCGAGGATCTGCTGGAGCCGCCGTGCGTACAGCCCGAGCACCCGATAGCACGGATCACTCGCATCGTGTTGGTGCCGCGTCAGAAACGCGATCACATCCTGGGCGGCGGCGACGCGCTCGGTGGGCGTGGTGGCATCGCGGCCGTGATGCAGCATCAGTTCGCGGATGGCGCCATGCAGATGCCAGCCGGGCAGCGTGTTGTAGCTGACATACGCGATGCCGGTGTCGCTCAGGTGCCGGCCAATCAGCGCCATCAGCGCATCGCGCACCGCCGGCGGCACCCACGAGTACACACCGTGGACGATGATGTAGTCGAACGCCCCCCAGTCGGCCGGCACGTCGCACAGGTCGAGGCAGTGAACCCGCACGTTGGCGAGGCCGAGTGCGGCGATGTGTGCATGGGCCCGCGCGACTTGGCGTGCCGACCGGTCGATGCCGACGAACGTCGCCCCGGGCAGGCGCGCCGCCATCGGCAACAGGTTGCCACCCGCGGCGCAACCGATCTCGAGCACGCGCGCCGTGGCTGGTGCCGGCGACACGACGCCGAGCAATGTCGCCACCGCCGCGATCTGTGGCGGGTACGTCTCGGGAACCGTGCTGTCGGGATAAGGCACTTCGTCGTATGCGTCCATGCACGTCGTCCTCGCGCGGTGGCTCGCGCCGGCAACCGACGCCCCGCGATTGTACCACGGCGGCGCCGGCATGCCTGGCGCTGGCGCGGGGATGGGCGGGCTGGCCGCATGGCGAGGGGTGATGCGGTGAGCCGCGGACTCACGGGCACGTGCAGTCGCCATCGCACCGCCACGGCGTGCACCACGGCGCTCAGTGCCCAGCCAGCGACGTGCGACGCCTGCCGCTCCGTGCAAGGCGGTGAGCACACCGTGACGCTGCCATGCCACCTGATGCAAACCACCACGCCCCCCCGATCCGTAGGGATCAATGGTATGCTGGGTTCACCATCGTCGGCACGCATCGACAGCGGCGTCGCATCGACCAGAAAGGAGCAGCGTCGTCGCTGCGTGTCACCACCGGGCGCGCAACCGACGGCCACACGTATGGGATGGTCATTTCGCATCGCCCGGATTGCCGGGATCGACATCCGCGTCCATCTCACCTTTGCGTTGATCCTGGCGCTCGGCGCCTATGGCGGCTGGCTCAGCGACGGGTTCACCGGAGCGTTGTTCGGCGTGCTGCTGATGATCCTGCTGTTCACCTGCGTCACACTCCACGAACTGGGCCACAGCATCGCAGCACAGCGGTTCGGCATCCCGGTACGCGAGATCGTGCTGCTGCCGCTCGGCGGCGTCGCCTTCCTCGCACGCAACCCGACCAACCCGTGGCACGAGCTGATCATCGCCATCGCCGGGCCGCTGGTCAACGTCGTGATCGCCATCGTGTTGGCGCTGGCGACCGGTACGGCGTACGCGCTCGGCGTCGTCGATCTGGCGGCGCTGCAACTCCAGGGCGGTGCCTTTCCGCGGCCATCGCTCGAAGGGCTGATCTTGTGGCTGCTCCAGGCCAACGTTTCGCTGGTCCTGTTCAACCTCATCCCGGCATTTCCGCTCGACGGCGGCCGTGTCCTGCGTGCAGTGCTGGCCCTGCTGATCGGCATGCCGCGTGCCACGCGCGTCGCGGCGCTCATCGGCCAGGTGTTCGCAGTCGGCTTCGGCGTGATCGGCGTGCTCACCGGCAACCTGGTGCTGGCGCTGGTAGCGATCTTCATCTTCCTCGGCGCCGGCCAGGAGAACGCCGAGGGCCAGGTGCGCACGATGCTGACGACCCATCGCGTCGGCGATGCCTACAACCGGTACGCGCTGACGCTCGACGTCGGTGATCGGGTGAGCAAGGTCGTCGACTACCTGCTGACCAGCTACCAGCCCGATTTTGCCGTCCTGCAGCGTGGCCGCCCGATCGGCATCGTCACGCGCGAGGATGTCTTCCGTGCACTGGCCAGCGATACCCAGGACGGCTACGTGGCGGGGATCATGAATCGCACGATCGTGCGGATCGCGTCGCAGGCCACGCTCGAGGAGGCGCGGCAGCTCATGCTGGAGCGCGGCACACGGGTGGTGGCAGTGTACGATGGCGAGCAGTATCTGGGGCTGGTGAGCGCCGAGGATCTCGCCGAAGCCCATGCGGTGATCAGCTACCAGCAGCGGCAGGCGGCGCGGCGCGACGGAGCTGCATGACGTGAGACCGGAGGGGGTGCGCGCCCGGGGCGTTTCGGCGGTCGGCGACCGCAACGCTGGCGAGCGGGGCCCCGTTCAGGCGAACAGCGGCAGGAGTGCCGCGAGGTCCGCGAACGGATTGTCGCACTCCTCGAGGTGTTCCAGCCCAACACGATCATCGTCGTTCCACGACGCTCGCGCGGCAAGTTCGCAGCACGACAGGCACGCCTGCAGATGGCGTGCGCCGCGCACGGCATCGGGCGCGCCGTGCGCCAGCAGCACCTCGCGGCAGCCCTGCAGCAGCGCCCGGCGCCGCTCACCGGCGACTTCGGCGAGCTGATGTGCCAGCGTGCGTACCCGCAACTCGGCAGCCGCCAATTCGCGCTGGAACGCCTGCCAAGCCGGGGCATCACCCGGTGCGCGCCAGTTGCCGGGGTGCACCAGTGGCGCAGGCCAATCAGTCGGCGGCAGCGCTGCCCCCAGCGTCGTCAGGCGCACCGCCGGCTGGTCGCGGAGCAGCGTCAGCAGCGTGCGCAGCCAGTGCGGCCCTTCGATCCAGCCGCGGCCGAACACCGTCGCATCGAGTGGCAACACGACCAGCACCGCGTCGTCGGTCGCCGCCAGCGCGCCCAGGTAGGCGGCGAAGTCGGCAGCATGTTCGGCAGCGCGCTGGAACGCATCGTAAGGGTCGTACGGCGCGCCATCGCGTGCCAGCGTCGGCAAGCCCCAGCGCGGCTCACGCTGCTCGCCACGATACACCGGATCGCCACGGTACCCCAGCGTCGGCGAGCTACAGCGCAGGCTGGCTGCGGTGTCGCGCACCACTGCCGCCAGCGCGCCCGGCACCAGCCAGCAACCACGCGACAGCGCATGACCTTCGGCGAGGCTCGTCGGATCGATGACGGTATACTGCAACGCCGTCGACCGCGCAACCGCCGCACAATCGGGATGCCACTGACACTCGGGGAGCCACAAGCCCCGCGGCGCCACCTGCAGCCGCTGCTCGATGACCTGCATCCCGAGCTGCAGCTGCAGCCGATCCAGCGTCGGCCAGCGCGGATCCAGCGGCGTCGCCAGCGCCGGCATCGCCAGCGGTTCGACCGCCCGACTGATGCAGTGCCGCCGCAGCGCGCCGGGCAGATCGCGTGCGAATCGACGCTCGAACGTCATACGCGTCGTCAGTGCCCAGTCGGCGATGTAGCGCGCCAGATACGCCAGATGCCGGTCACCGTCGGCCCGCGCAGCTGCCAGTCGGGCTGCGGTTTCCCACTCGTCGAGCCACACCATGAAGTGCTTCTGAACCACCGCATCGGCGAGCTGCTCGAGCAGCACCGGCGACCAGGCGAGCGTCAGCGGCGCGTCGACGCCCATCGTCGCCAGTTCATCGAGCAGCTCAAGCGTCGGGATGACCGTCCAGGCGATCGTCTCGTGCAGCGCCTCTTCGCCGGCGATGTCGCGAGCCGGCGTGCGCACATACGGCACGTGGCAGGTCAGCACCAGTGCCAATTCGACGCTCATGCCGGCCCCGCGCCGGCGCGCAGCACCGCGATGATGAACGCCGGCACCGCACGCACGATGCGCCGCCAGCGCCAGGGTTGCCGGAGCACGCGATAGGCCCATTCGAGGCCCAGGCGCCGCATCCATGCCGGCGCCCGCGGCACGACGCCCGCGATGAAGTCGAAGGCGCCACCGACGCCGATGGTGACCGGCACCTGCAGCCGCGTCAGATTGCGTGCGATCCAGCGCTCCTGGGCCCGGAACGGATACGCCACCAGCAGGATGTCGGGCCGTGCCGCACGCACACGCGCGACCAGCACATCATCGTATTCGGGCGCCGGGTCGCCGGCGTGGCAGCCGACGATCGCCACGCCCGGAGCGCGGCTCACCGCCATCGCGGCCACGCGCTCGGCGACGCCAGGTGCGGCGCCCAGCAGGAACAGGCGCCACGAGCGCGCGCTCGCCTCGCGGATGATGCGCAGCGCCAGATCCGAACCGGTGACCCGCCCACGCAGACGGCGCCCGAAGCGTTGTGCCGCCCACAGGACGCCGGCGCCGTCGGCGGTCGCGATATCGGCCGCATTCAGCACTGCGGCAAACGTCGGGTCATCGCGCGCTTCCATCAGAAATTCGGGGTTCACCGTGGCGATGCGTCGCACCTCGCGGCGCCGGATGATGTCATCGATCCAGGCCAACACCTCGTCCTCGACGACGTCGTCGACGCGGACGCCGAAGATGCGTACTGATGCCAGGCGACGGATCGGGCGGCTGCTCACGATGGCCCCCCGGGTGTGCCGCCGAGCTGCCGCAGCAGGCCCGCGACGTCGCATGCCGGATCACGGTGCGCTGCCTCGGCGATGGTGTGATGACACAGTGCCTCGTAGCGGGCCACACGCCACAGCACCAGCTCGGCAAAACAGCGCGCGATGGCCTGGTCGCGCGTTTCGCCGGGCTGTGGTTGGTAGGCGCCGGCCCACACGATCGGGCGCGGCGCCGCCAGATAGCCGGCGATGCGGCGGTGCGCCGATGCTGCATCTTCGGCGAGATGCACGACCGTGGTGCGCTGCCGCAAGGCCTGCAGCACGGATTCCGGCAGATACACGACGCTGCCCGTGCAATCGATCACCGTCGACTGGTGGTCGAGCGCAGCGAGTGCGCTGGCGAGCACGCGCGCCTCGGCGGTGAGATAGGCCTGCTCGCGCGCAGCAAACTGCGGCGCATCGGGCATGCCCATCCAGCCACCCACGGCGACGAGGTCGGCGAACGGCCGCTGGTAACACCGCGCCAGCTCATCAGCGATCAGCGCATCACAATCGATGTGCCGATAGCCGGCGGCATGAAACCGCGCCGCCCAGGTGCTCTTGCCAACGCCCGACATGCCGACGAGTGCGATGATCACGCGCGACCTTCCTGCCCACGGAGCACACCATTCCGCCGTGATTATAGCCCATCACGCGCGACCCGTGGTGCGGCTGGCTCGACGATGCAGCGGCCGCCACGGCCTGGCACAGGCGGTGCCGAACGACCGCACGCCGGCAACCGGCGGCGACGACGATCACACCACCAGCTCCAGTGCGGCACCATGGGCCAGCCGGCGATCGAGGATGGCCGGCGCGGTCGCGCGGAGGCAGGCCGCCACCGGGCCGGCCTGTGCGCTCATCGGCGTGAGGACGATCGCGGTACCGGCCAGCCGAACGGCCACGCCAGCCACATCGGGCTGCGGCGCGACGCCCAACAGCGCCTGGTACTGCGCCGCAGCCAACGCCAGATCGGCGACCGCCACCGTGAGGCGCGTGATGCCCAATGCACCATTGGCGTGGTGCCAGCTCGCCGGATCGGGCAACCGCAGCGATCGTGGCGTCACATCACCACACAGGAACGGCAGCCCGCGTGCCGGTGCGAGGGCCGTCTGCCACACCAGCCGCACGCCATCGGGCCGCACACGGCCGCCCGTGCTCGGGCCGCTGAGCGCCAAGCCCCGCGCCTGGGCCTCCGCCACCACGGCAGTGGTGTCGTCCGGCAACACCGCGAAGTCGATCAACCCCGGGCCGCGCCCCCACCAACGATGCGCCGGGTTGGGCGCGAGGAACGCCAGGAGCTCGAGGTACGTTCCATCGGCGAATGCGACGAGCGCGTTGTGGGTCGCGCCATCGGGATGTTCGCCGCCGGGCACCACCGTGAAGCCGAGGCGCGTGTAGTCGGCGATCGCGCGAGCGAGGTCGTCGACGGCGATCACCAGATGGTCAAGTTGCAGGATCATGAATGCGTCCTCCGTGATGGTTCTGCGATGCATCACCGTGTCGCCGGCCGTCAGGCCGGGCCTGCCGCCCGGAGCGCCACCAGCCCGAAGCCGAGCGCGAGCATCAGGGCCAGCAGCAGCATATCGTGGCCGCCCGCCAGCGCCATGAACGCACCGGCGCCCAACGGCGCAGCGGTGCGGGCCACCGTCAGCACGGCACCCAGCGCCCCATTGATCGCGCCATAGTGTGTCGGCCCGTAGCGCGCAGCCAGCAGCGCCGCCCTGACGATGGTCAGTGTCCCGGAGCCCATGCCGAACACCATGATGTAGGCGTAGGCACCGACGGCCACCGGTGCCGCGAAGAGCACCAGCAGCCCCAGCAGCTGCATCAGCAGCAAGCCCGCCGTCAGCGCGCGTTGCGGCACACGATCGATCAGCGGGCCGAGCAGCGCGCGGCCGAGCAGCGACATCAGGCCGAACAACCCGGCAACCGCCGCCGCAGACGCTGCCGACTGACCGCGTGCGACCAACACCGGAATGAGCTGCACGGTCATCGCGACGGTGGCAAACTGGCTGGCAGCGAATGCGACGCTGAGCCCCCAGAACCCCGGATCACGCACTGCGCCGGCGAAGTCGCGCGATGACTCGGCTGGCGCCGCCGGCGCATGCGCCACACCATCGACCGCGAGGCCGAGGTCGGCCGGGCGCCGTCGCAGCACCAGTGCATGGGGGGTGATCGTCGTCAGCGCGATCAGCAGCGCCAACGCCTCGAGCGCAGCGCGCCAGCCGAGCTGCTCGACCAACCATGCGCACAGCGGAATGCCGACTGCGCTGGCGAGCGCGCCGCAGAACGTCAGCACGGTGAGCGCCCGGCCACGCTGCCGGCGAAACCAGGTGGCGATGATGACGAAGGCTGGTTCGTAGAGCACCAGGGCATGCGCTGCGCCGAGGCCCACCATCACCAGGCCGTACTGCCACGGCGTGTGAACGTGTGCCCAGGCCCACAGCACCAGGCTCGCCAGGATCGAGCCGGCGGTCATCGCGGCACGTGTGCCGTGTCGGTCGAACCAGCGCCCGGCCGGGATCGCCAGAATGCCCGACGTGAGCAGCGCGAGCGAGAAGCCACCCGACAGCCAGGCAGGCGACCAGCCGAGCGCCTGCTGCATCGGCAGCAGCAACACGCTGAAGCCGTAATACAGCACGCCCCACGAGAGGATCTCGGTGAACGATACCGTCAGCAGCATGACCCAGCCGTAGTGTCGCCGCAGCATTCGTCGCCCGCACCATCACCCGGCGTCGTCAATCGCCGGACACGACGCCCATGCTACCACAGGGTGCGGCCGGGCGAGCACGGCCATCTGCCCATCTCAACGAGCGAAGCTCAACACCCGCGCCGCATTGCCGCGCATCAGCAGATCCACGGTGGCGTCGGCGAGGCCGGCGGCGCGCAGTGCCGGCATGACGTGCTGCGGCAGATGCGCCAACCCGGTCGCACCACCGTTGCAACCCCACGATGAACGGCGTGCATGATCGCCGCCGAGCGTCAGCTGGTGCCCGTAGCCGAGCTGACACAGCTGCACCAGCATGGCGATACGTTGCTCGTCGGTGCCGTACCGCGCCTTGCCCAGCTGATCGAACCCGATGGTTGCCCCGGTATCGGCCACCGCGCACAGGAACGGCAGCTGCATGCGTCGGTCGAGGTGCCCGATCAGCAGGTGCTGCGGCGCCACGCCATGTGCCGCGAGCAATGCGATCTGCTCGAGTGCCATCGTGCCCGCCTCGGTGTGGCTACTGATCGGCGCACCGGTCGCATGATGCGCCAGCGCTGCTGCCGCGAACACGCGGCGCTCCAGCGGTGTGATCACTTCGTGGCTCGAGCCCACCTTGATCACGCCGGCACGCACGCCGGTATCGCCGATGCCCACGACAATGTCGCGGATGTAGCGCTCGGCCAGTGCGCCGATGCTGTCGTCGCCGACATGCCAGCGCGCGATCGCCTCCTTGTGATTGCCGGTCGTACAGATGATCTGCACACCGCTGGCATGCGCCAGCCGCGCCAGGCCGGCGGCATCGCGGCCGTAATCGGCCGGCGACATCTCGACCAATGCGCGGCCGCCGGCAGCGAAGAACCCGGCCAGCTCGGCAGCGGCGGCGCGCTCGTCGGTGAGGCAGAGATCCTCGTCGGCAGCGGGATCATGTGGCCGACCGAGCAGGTGTTCGTGGGCCGAGCAGATGCCGAGCGCGGCCGGGCTGATGTCACCAAGCACCGTGCGAATCATGCGACCTCCTCGATGGCGCTGGCGTCGATGATGGCGCCACTGGCGCGCAGTGCATCGCGCAGGGGTGTCGGCGCAAGATCGCGCGGCGTGCAGCCAAGCCGCAGCGTCAGCGCAGCAGCCGTGCCCGCCGCCTGACCCATCGCCATGCATTGGCCCATGCTGCGCACCGAGGCATGGGCATCATGATCGGCCGACAGACATCGGCCGGCGACCAGCAGGCCGTCGACGTGCTGCGGCACCAGGCAGCGGTACGGAATGCCGTAGACTGCGCCGGCCGGCAGGTATTCCCAGCGCGTGTCGGCACCACCGTGATGCTCCTCGATCGGTGCGCCACACAGTGCCACACCATCATCGAACTGCCGCGCGTCGAGCACATCGGCGCGACTCAGCCGGTATTCGCCGATGATGCGGCGGCTCTCGCGGATGCCGAGCTGTACGCTCAGATTGCCCAGCACGGCGTGCTCGTAGCCAGGCACGCGTTCCTGCAGAAAGCGCACGTACTCCAGCGCCTGCCGACGGCCGGCCTGCTCGGCTGCGCTCAGCTGCCACGGATCGGTCGCATCAACATCGCGGACGCGCGTCATGTTGGCGACCATGGCGCCGGCGAGGGGTGTGATGTGGATGCTGCCTTCGCGCCGCGGCAGCGCATAGCCGCCCGAATCGATCGCCTCGGCCATGAGCTGATGCAGCTGGCTGCGGCTGACCTGTTGTGCACGCGAGGTATCGACATTGAACAACCGGAAGGTCGTGGTGGCTGATTGCGCTGGTGCACCGCGCGCTGGCCCTTCCCATGGTGCGCCGGCCGCCGCCGCGACGTCGGCGTCGCCCGAGGCGTCGATGATCACGCGGCCACTGATCTGCATCAGCCCGCCGCGGCTGGCGACGATCACGCCACATGGCTGCCCCGCGTGTCGACACACGTCGATCACCAGCGCGTGGTAGAGCAACGTCACACCGGCAGCACTCAGCTCGTGCTCCCACGCGCTCTTGAGTGCCTCGGGATCGTAGGTGATGCCGTCGCCTGCACCGTAGGTGTTGGGGCGCACAATGACCCGGCTGCGCGCCCGCAGCGCCGCGACGATCTGGTCGGGAATGCCGCCGATCACCTTGCGCCGCGTGCCTGGTGTGTAGTAGCCGTAGAACGTGTCGAGCACCTGCGCCCCGGTGCCGCCGGCGAAGCCGTAGCGCTCGATGATGATGACCCGCGCACCGCCGCGCGCCGCCGCGAGCGCCGCGGCACATCCGGCCGAACCGGCGCCGACGACGATGATGTCGCTGGTGTGTGTGTGGGCGATCTGTCCGGTGTAGTGCATCGCACACCTCGTAGTTCTGGTCGCCAAGTATTCGAATACACGAAAATATACTGCAACCAGAGCAGATTGACAAGCGCGCGAGGACGCGGGCCAGGCTGGAAGCCACACGAAGGCACGAAGAGGGCCATCGGCACCATGGTATAGTGACATGACATGCGTGATGGAGTGCGCGATGAACGATCCCTTGGGTGAACTACTCGAACGCCACGAACTCGTGATCCTCGACGGCGGCCTGGGCAGCGAGCTCCGCCGGCGCGGCTGTGCCGTCGACGGCGCATTGTGGTCGGCGCAGGTGCTGCTCGACGCGCCCACGCTGATCCGCGATCTGCACCGGGAGTACTTCGAGGCCGGCGCCGACTGTGCCATCACCGCCACGTACCAGGCCAGTGTGCCGGGCTTCGTGGCGCATGGCCTCGGCGAGCCGCAGGCGATCGCCGTGATGCAGCGCGCCGTGCAGCTGGCGCGCGAGGCGCGCGACAGCTTCTGGGACAGCGGCCCGCACCCTGGCCGGTCGCGGCCGCTGGTCGTCGGCTCGCTCGGGCCGTACGGTGCCTACCTGCACGACACCTCGGAGTATCGCGGCGACTACCAGGTGAGCGACGAGGTGCTGCGCACGTTTCACCGGCCGCGGATCGCCGCACTGCTCGATGCAGGCGTCGACCTGCTGGCATGCGAGACGTTTCCGCTGCTCCGCGAGGCGTTGGTGGTCGCCGATCTGCTGGCCGCCGAGTTTCGCGATGCCACGATGTGGGTCGCCTTCAGCGCGCGGGACGCCGGGCATACCTGTCATGGCGAGCCGATCGGCGCGTGCGCGGTTGCGCTGGCGCCGTACGCGCAGGTGCGCGCCATCGGCGTCAATTGCACGGCCGCGCCGTATGTTCCCGGCCTGGTCGCAGCACTGCGCACCGCCGGCGTCCGGCCGATTGTGGCGTATCCCAACGCCGGCGAGCAGTACGACAGCACCGTCGGCTGGCGTGGCCAGCTCAGCGACGCCGCGCTGTGCGATGCGGCCCCCGAGTGGGTGGCGGCCGGCGCACGCATCATCGGTGGCTGCTGCCGCACCACCCCGGCCTTCATCCGCGACACGGTGGCCCGGTTGCGCCCGCCACGCTGACCGGCGCCGGCATCAGCGCCCGCGCTGGCCGGGATGCTCGAGGCCCAGCGCCTCGCCGACGATGTAGAGTGGGCGGCGCTTGACCTCGTCGTAGATTCTGCCCAGATACTCGCCGAAGATGCCGAACACGATCAGCTGGATGCTGCCGAGGAACAACACCGCCACCAGCGTCGTCGCCTGGCCCTCGAGGGCGTTGCTGCCGGTCGCCAGGCGCAGCAGTACCGCGACGATGATCGCAATCGCCGCAAACGCCGCGATCGCGAACCCCAGATAGGTTGCCAGCTGCAGCGGCAGATACGAGAATGCCGTGATGCCATCGACGGCGAACTTCAGCATCTTGCGCAGCGGATACTTGGTCTCGCCGGCGGTGCGGGCATCGCGGCGGTAGGGCAGGCCCAGCTGGCGAAAGCCGACCCACACCGACAAGCCGCGCATGAAGCGATGGTGTTCGCGCAGCGTCACCAACACATCGACGACCTTGCGGTCCATCAGGCGAAAATCGCCGGTATCCACCGGGATGTCGACATTGGTGATGCGGCGGATCAGGCGATAAAACAGCGAAGCCGTCGCCAGCTTGAACGCCGTCTCGCCCTGACGCTCGGCGCGCACCCCATAGACCACCTCGTAGCCCTGGCGCCACTGCTCGATCATCCGCGGAATCACCTCGGGCGGATCCTGCAGGTCGGCATCGATCACGGCGACCGCCTGACCGCGCGCGAAATCGGTCCCGGCCGTGATGGCGACCTGATGGCCAAAGTTGCGCGAGAAGCGCAGCACCTTGACGCGTGGGTCGGCGGCATGGATCTCGCGCATGATGTCGCCGCTGCCATCGCGCGAGCCATCATCGACCAGGATCAGTTCAAATGGTTCGCCGACCGGTTCCATCGCGGCGATCACGCGCCGGCAGAACTCGCGCACCAGCTCGCGCTCGTTGTACACCGGTGCGACGATCGAGAACACGGGCGCGGGCTGCGGGTGGGCGGCGTTCGACTCCATGCTGGCATCCCTCTGTTGTGGCGACGCCGCCGCACTCACGCGAGCGCCGACAGTTCGTCCCAGTTCGGACCGGTCTCGAGTTCGACACGCAACGGCACGTGCTCGAAGGTGTAGGCGGATTCCATCGCGTGGCGCACCAGCTCGGCGGTGGCGTGCAGGTGCGCATCGGGCACCTCGAGGATCAGCTCGTCGTGCACCTGCAGCAACAGCCGCGCCGGCGAGGCGGCGTCGCGCAGCGCGGCATCGACGCGGATCATCGCCAGCTTCATGACATCGGCCGCCGTCGCCTGGATGGGATGATTGATCGCCTCGCGCTCGGCAGCCCGGGCACGTGCGCCGCCGGCGAGCAGCTCGGGCATCGCCCGACGCCGGCCGAACAACGACGCGACGGCCCCCTCGCGCCGCCCCTGCTCGAGCGTGCGGTCGATGTACGCACGCACCGCGGGAAAGCGTGCGAAGAAGCCATCGATGAGCGCCTGGGCCTCGCCGCGGCTGGCGCCGATCCGTGGCGCCAGGCCGAACGCGCTGATGCCATAGATCACGCCGAAGACGACCGTCTTGGC
>CAIQIY010000549.1 GCA_903871975.1 uncultured Chloroflexota bacterium
AGCCCGTCCTCTGCCATGGTGAACTCGACGATTGCGCCCTGGGCAGGTGCCAGATCGACGGCCTGCGCACCGTAGCCCTGCGGATTGTCACGCGTCAGCGCGACGCCCTCCTTGATCACCGTGTCGAAGATCGTGCCGACGACGTGAAATGAACTATCGACGCTGGGGCCGGCGTTCAGCACGAAGACCCGCACCCGCTCGCCGGTCGCAATCGCAATCGGCTGCTCGAGGTATTGGTTGGCGACGCCGTTGAACACCACCAGGTCTGGGGCCGGGGCGGCGGCCATCGCGTTGGCCAGGCTGCCTGGCTCGCCCTGCGGCCCCAGATACCACTCGCTCTGCACCAGCGCGAACTCGCGATCGACCGCTGGCAGGCCCGCGCGCGGCTCGACGATCACCATGCCATACATGCCGTTGGCGATATGGTGCAGTGCCGGGCTGGTGCCACAGTGATACATCCATACCCCGGCATAGTTCGCCTGCCACTCATAGACCTTGTCGGCCCCCGGCTTGATCGACGTCATCTCGTCGTTCCATGCGACCATGCTGGCATGGAAATCGATCGAGTGCGGCAGCACGCTGCTCGTCGGATTGACCAGCGTGATCCGCAGCGTGTCGCCAACCCGCACCCGAATGACCGGTCCGGGCACCGTCCCGTTGAACGTCCAGACCTGCTGGACAAACCCGGTGGCGACGGTCATCGGCCGTTCGATGGTCTCGAGCGTGATCTCGTGGATTGTGCCGGCGAGCGGTGCGGGCGCCACGGGGTCGAACCAGGTGTACGCCGGGGCAGCAGGATCGGCGATGACAGCGAGGCTCGGCGCCGGCCCGCTGTGGTCGTCGGTGGCGGCATCATCGGCCTGGTGCCCGGCGACCGTGATCACACCAGCCATGCCGGCCTCGTAGTGTCCGGGATACGAGCACAGGAAGCTGAGACCAGCCTCGGGGATGTCGACTGTTCCCGAGATCGTCTGGCCGGGCTCGGCGATCAGGCGCAGACCGTTGCGGAAGACGACATCGTGGGTCTGTGCGCCATCATTGATGAATGTGATGGTGTAGCGACCCGCAGCCGGAACGTCGATGGGCTCGGGCTGGTAGCCGATGTCGAAGGCGCGTAGTTCGATGGTGCCGAGCACTGGCCCGGCGGCCGGTGCGACGGCGGTGGGTGCGGCGACGATTGCTGGCGTGGTGGTGCCGGCAGGCGCGCCACAGGCGCCGAGTGCGAGCAGCACCAGCAACGCGATGGGAATGGGTGTATGCTTCATGGTGCGGTCTCCAGTCGTTGGGCCGGCGGTGGGCAGGTACAGCTCAGGCATCACATCCTCCAATCACGATGCACGGCTGTTGGGCCCACCCTACCAGCCGCGACGGCATCCCGCAGTGACATTGGTCACCGGCAGCGATGGATCGCGGAACCACGCATGGGCGACAGGAGGGGGCGATGGATGCCACACCATGGATGGCCACGCTCAGGGCCGTCGAGTTCGGCCGTGGTGTCCCTGATGCAGCACTGGAGCGGTTGGCGCAGGCCGCCCGGCCACGACGCATCCATGCCGGCGAGCTGGTGTTGCTCGAGGGTGACCGCGATCATGCGCTGTACATCGTGGCCGAGGGCAGCGTGAAGATGGTGCGCACCAGTGCCGGTGGCCGCGAACAGGTGATGGCGATCATCGGCGCCGGTGGACACTTCAATACCGTCGCCACATTCGATGAAGCCGGTGTCCCGGCCGATGTCGTCGCCGCGACTGCAGGGGTCGTCCTGGGCATTCCGCGCCCGGCAGTCCTGGCGGTGATGGCCGACTGCCCGCAGCTGGCGGAAGGGCTGCTCCGCACGCTGAGTGGCCGGCTGCGCGCACTGGTCGACATCGTCGACGAACTCGCCCTGCATTCGGTGCGCGGTCGGCTGGCGGCGTTGTTGCTCGAACAGGCCGGCGCCGGGCCGCTCACCACCACGCCGACCCACGCCGAGCTGGCGGCACGGCTCGGGACGGTGCGCGAGGTTGTCAGCCGGAACCTGAAGGCGCTCGAGCATGTGGGCCTGATTCGCGTGCATCGTGGTGTCATCGAGCTCGTCGATCCCGCCGGACTGCGCACCATCGCCGAACGGTGACGGCAGCCCGGCGGCTGCGCCGGCTGACCGACATCGCCGCGTGGATCAGCGCCACGATCATCACGCACGACCAGGCAGCCCATCGCACGCCTGGCGATGTGCTATGATCGGGCCCGGCAGTTCCCCGGCTGGTCGCCGCTCACGCGTGCGGTGCCGGGATCGTCAGGAGGCCCCGATGACCACTCGTGCGCGGGAGTTCGGCGATGGCGTGCGCGCACAGCTCCCCATTCTGGTCGGCGTCGCGCCATTCGGCGCCATCTACGGTGCGCTGGCGACTGGTGCCGGGCTCGCGCCGGACGCGGCGCAGGCGATGTCGGCGATCGTGTTCGCCGGCTCGAGCCAATTTGTTGCCACCAGTTTGTTCGCCGCAGCGGCGCCATGGCCGGTGATCATCGCCACGACGCTGATCATCAATCTGCGGCACCTGTGGTACTCGGCGTCGATTGCGCCGTATCTGGCGCACCTGCCGGCACGCTGGAAGCTGGGCCTGGCCTACCTGCTCACCGACGAGGCGTACATCGTCTCGATGCAGCGCTATGCCGCAGCACCACCCGCACACGACCACCGCCACTGGTACCTGGCCGGCTCGGGCCTGGCGCTGTGGCTCACCTGGCAACTCGCCACTGCCGTCGGCGTCTTCGTCGGCGCGCAGGTGCCAGCTGCCTGGAATCTCGACTTCGCGCTGCCGCTGACGTTCATCGCGCTGCTCGCCACCGCGCTGCAGGACCGGCCCGCGCTCCTCGCCGCCGGCATCGCTGGCCTGGTGGCAGTGCTCACGGCCGGCTTGCCCTACCAGCTCGGCCTGGTGTTCGCCGCCATCGCCGGCATCAGCGTCGGCGCCGTCGCCCGGCGCACATTGGCGAGGCAGCCATGAGCGCGGCAGAGGTCTGGCTGACGCTGGCCGGCATGGGCCTGGTCACTGTGCTGCTGCGGTTGTCATTCATCGCGCTGTGGGGCCGGATCACGCTGCCCGAGGTGGTGCGCGATGCGCTGCGCTATGTCCCGCCTGCCGTGCTGGCCGCCATCATCGCGCCGGCCTTGCTGTTCCACGATGGCCAGCTGGTGCCTGCGTCGGGCCAACCACGATTGTGGGCTGGCGTGCTGGCGGCGCTGATCGCGTGGCGTACGCGCAACGCACTGGCGACGATCGTCGGTGGCATGGTGGCGCTGTTCGCCTTCGAGTGGCTGGCGCCAATGCTGCGCGCGTGGCTCGGCTGAACGCAGCCCGCGCAGCACCCCAACGCCATCACGATGCCACACCACCCTCCCGGATGTGTTATGCTTGTCGCACGAGCAATCCCCACAACGTGCTGCCTGGCACGCCCGGCCGTCGGGCGTCGCGACAGCCCGGGGCGTATCCCAACGGAGGGAGCACACCGATGAGCGAGGAAGCCCATTCGCCGAACGACCGCGTGACTGGTTGGTTGTCCGCATTCGATGCCGCACTGCGCAGCCGCGACATTGCCGCGGCGGTCGCGCTGTTCACCGACGACTGCCACTGGCGGGATCTGGTGGCGTTCACCTGGAACATCAAGACGGCATCGGGCCGCGATGCCATCACGGCGATGCTCGACGCGACGCTGGCGCAGACCGATCCGCGGGCCTGGCAGTTGAGCGAGGATGCCAGCGCGGCTGGCGACGTGACCGAGGGCTGGTTCACGTTCGAGACGGCGGTCGCGCGCGGCACGGGCCACATTCGCATGAAGGGCGACCGCTGCTGGACGCTGCTGACGACGATGCAGGAGCTGAAGGGCCACGAAGAGCCGCACGGGCCGAGCCGGCCGATCGGTGTCGAGCACGGCGTGGTGCCCGGCCGGAAGACCTGGCTCGAACGCCGGCGGGCTGAAGAAGCCGAGCTCGGCTATGCGACCCAGCCCTACACCGTGATCATCGGTGGCGGTCAGGGCGGCATCGCGCTCGGCGCGCGCTTGCGGCGCCTCGGGGTGCCGACGATCATCATCGAGAAGAACGAGCGCCCCGGCGATTCGTGGCGCAAGCGCTACCGCTCGCTGTGCCTCCACGACCCGGTGTGGTACGACCACCTGCCCTACCTGCCGTTCCCCGATCATTGGCCGGTGTTCGCACCGAAGGACAAGATCGGCGACTGGCTCGAGATGTACACCCGGGTGATGGAGCTGAACTACTGGAGCTCGACCGAGGCGCGCAGCGCGCAGTACGATGAAGCCGCCGGCGAATGGGTCGTCGAGGTGGTGCGCGCCGGGCAGCCGGTCACGTTGCGGCCGAAGCAGCTGGTGCTGGCTACCGGCATGTCGGGCTTCCCGCGCGTGCCGCAATTCCCCGGTGCCGAGCGCTTCCAGGGCATCCAGCATCACTCGAGCAAGCATCCCGGCGGCGACGAGTTTGCCGGCAAGCGCTGTGTGGTGATCGGCTCGAACAACTCGGCCCACGACATCTGCGCCGATCTGTACGAACATGGCGCCGATGTGACCATGGTCCAGAGCAGCTCGACCCACATCGCGCGCTCCGAGACCCTGATGGACCTGGCGCTCGGCGGACTGTACTCCGAGCGTGCGGTCGCCAGCGGCATCACCACCGACAAGGCCGATCTGATCTTCGCCTCGATTCCGTACGCGATCATGCACGAGTTCCAGATCCCGGTGTACCAGGAGATGGAGCGGCGCGACCATGAGTTCTACGAGGGGCTCAAGGCCGCCGGCTTCATGCTCGACTGGGGCGACGACGGTTCGGGGCTGTTCATGAAGTATCTGCGCCGCGGCTCGGGCTACTACATCGACGTCGGCGCCTCGCAGCTGATCATCGACGGCAAGGTCAAGCTGCGCAGCGGTCACGGTGGCATCAGCCACCTGACCGAGGACGCGGTGGTCCTGAAGGATGGCACGACGCTGCCGGCAGACGTGGTGATCTATGCCACCGGCTACACGTCGATGAACAGTTGGGCGGCGGCACTGATCTCGCAGGACGTCGCCGACAAGGTCGGCAAGGTCTGGGGCCTCGGCTCCGACACGACCAAGGATCCTGGCCCGTGGGAAGGCGAGCAGCGCAATATGTGGAAGCCGACGCAGCAGGAGGCGCTGTGGTTCCACGGCGGCAACCTGCACCAGTCGCGCCACTACTCGCAGTTCCTCTCGCTGCAGCTGAAGGCGCGCTACGAGGGGATCGCGACGCCGGTGTACGGGCTGCAGGAGGTCTATCACCTGGCGTGAGCCAGTCGCCGCCCGGCCCTGAGCCCCCTGGCGTCGGCACCGACCGGCGCCAGGGGTCGTGGTGTGGCTTCAGCGCGCGAGCGCCGTGGCCATGCGCGCCAGCGCCTCGAGCAGTGTGCTGCGTGGGCAGCCGAAGTTGAGCCGCACGAACCCTTCGCCGCCGGGGCCGAACGTCGCGCCATCGTTGAGGGCGACCCGCGCCTCGCGCAGGAAGAACTGGTACGGATTGCCCGCGATCCCCGCCGCGCGACAGTCGATCCACGCCAGATACGTCGCGTCCGGGACGGTCGATGCCAGCATCGGCAGATCGCGACGCAAGGTCGTCAGCAGCACATCGCGATTGCTCGTCAGATAGGCGCGCAATGCCATCAGCCAGTCGTCGCACTGGCTATACGCCACCTGCATCGCCGCCAGGCCGAACAGATTGATGTGGGGCACGATTCCCTCGCACGCCTTCACCAGGCGCGCACGCAGCTCGGGGTTCTGCACGATCGCGAAGCTCGATTTCAGCCCCGGCAGGTTGAAGGTCTTGCTCGGCGCCATCAGCGTGATCGTCTGGGCCGCAATCTCGGGTGAGATCGCCGCCAGCGGTGTATGGCGCCGGTCATCGAGCAGCAGATCACAGTGGATCTCGTCGGAGCAGATGACGACGTTGTGACGCAGGCAGATCTCGCCATAGCGCGCCAGATCCTCGCGGCGATACGCCACGCCGGTCGGATTGTGCGGATGGCACAACAGGAACAGGTTGGTGTCCGGCTCGATCGCCGCCTCGAACGCCGCGAAGTCGATGGCATACGACACCACCCCATCGGCCACCTGCACCGGCAGCGGCACGGTGATACTGCGCAGCCCCTGGTTCGTCGGCGCCGTCAGGAACGGCGGATACACCGGTGTCTGCATGATCACGCTGCCGCCATCATGGGCCATCGCCCGCGACACCGCATTGATCCCGGTCACCAGGCTCGGCAGGAAGACGAAATCCTCCGGCGCGACCTCCCAATCGTAGAAGCGCCGCATCGCCGCCACCAGCACCTCGCGCAGCTGTGCGCCGGCGAAATCGTAGCCGAAGAAGCCGTGACCAACGCGATCACGCAACGCATCGATGATCACCTCGGGCGAGCGGAAATCCATGTCGGCGACCCAGAGCGGCAGCACGTCCGGGTCGTACCACTCCCACTTGATGCTCCCGCTCCCGCGTCGTGCGACGACGGCGTCGAAATCCCAGGTCATGGCAATCACGCTTTCTTCTGTTGCTGAATGGCTCAGGGCACCCTGACGTCACTGCGGCCGCAGACGCAGCGTCGCAATCTCGAACGGCCGCAAGGTCAGGCTGAAATGGCGACCATCGGTGGCGATCGGCGTACCGACATCCTCGAGCAGGTTGGTCTGCTCGACCGATGCCAGTGCGATGCCGGCGGTGAACCGAACCTCACCACGGCGGCGGCGGCTCTCGAACAGCCGCACCACGATGCCATCACCGTCCTCGGCCTGCTTCACCGTCTCGACGACGACCGACGCGCGATCGGCCAGCAGCAGCGGCGGTGGCAACGTCCCCGCGACCCCGGCGGCGGCGGCGACCAGCGGCGGATCGTTGAGGCGATACGCCTCGGCGAGCGTCTCGTCGCCCCACGGGCCGAGGTGCGGCAGGATGGC
>CAIQIY010000550.1 GCA_903871975.1 uncultured Chloroflexota bacterium
CCATCCTGATCAACCACCAGCTCGATGGTGAGATGGAATGCCCGGGCATCGCTGCTGATCTGGCCGCGCGCCCGCGCCGTGATCGTGCGCAGCGGCCAGCGCAGCACCAGGCTGTTGATCGCGCGCACCGTCGCATGCGCCGGATCGCCATGCGACACCAGCGCAGTCGCGTCCGAGATGCGTTCGATGCTGTGCAGGGCGTCGATGCGGGTCTCGCCGGCGACGCGGATGTGCACCGCGGTGGTGTCGGCGATCGGATCGCGGATGATCTGCCAGACGGGCGGCGGGCCGCTGCTGACGAGCACTGGCTCGACGCGCGGTGCCACAAACGCTGGTGCATCGGGCAACGGTGGCGCGAGCGGCAACACCAGCCGCGCGGCGTCGTGGCCACCGGTGACGACGACGCCATCGTAGGCCAGCGGCGACGGCCAGCTGTTGGGAAAGTCGGCGCCGCTGACGCTGAGCCGCACCGCATGGCCCGGCGCGATCTGCCAGGCGGTCGCGTCGAGCAGCAGCGTGACGGCGATGTCGGTCGCGACCGGAACCGGCGTCGGCGTCTCGTCGGAGTCGCGGTGGGTCAGGTTCATGACACCCTTGGTGATCAACGCGCTGGTGCCATCGGGTGCGATGTCGCAACACCGCACGACCAGCGTGGCGACCGGTGCGCCGACGGCGATGGTGAGGTGAACCTGCGGCTGGCCGATGATGTCGAGCGCTTCGTCGCAGGGTGCGCTGGTCCAGCACGCCGAGTATGCCTCTTCGCCGCGCTGGTCGAGCGGCAGCACCAGCGGGCTGCCCGCGGAGAACATGCCGAAACTGGTGCCGACGGCCGGATGGTAGCGGTAGGCAGTGCGGCTGGTGGTCGCCGGCGGCACATCGCGCAATGCGCCGTCGCCGAGGTACAGGTGACGCACGCCACCCTGCGGCAGCGGCCACGCATCGAGGGTCACCCAGCGGCCGCTGGTGGCGGGGCGCTGGGCGGCCGGCGGATCGGCGTGCTGCAGGTAGAGCGTGATGGGTGGTTCGCGCATGATGCCGGTGTCGTCGCCGCGCAGCCAATGATCGAAGAACCGTGCCATCTCGTGGATGTGGTCGACGCGCGGCCCCGGCGTGCCGACGTCGGGGATGATGTGCAGCCAGGGGCCGATCAGGGCCTTGCGCGGTGCGCGCAGCTGGGCAAAGGTGCGCAGCGTGCAGTTGGCGTAGCCGTCGCGCCAACCACCGATGAGATAGCAAGCGCACTCGATCGCCGCGTAGTCTTCGCACAACGAGCCATGGCGCCAATAGTCGTCGCGTGTGGGGTGCTCGATCCAGCGCAGCAACCAGGGTTCGGCGGCCAGATGCTGCTGCCAGACGTCGGCCCAGGCTGCGCCGGTGGCCTCCGGGTGTGGCGGCAACGCGTTCTCGACGACCATGTCGAGACCGTAGGTGCCGATGTCGTAGAGCATCTGCAGCGTGCCGCCGCGATAGTGACAATCGTCGCGATAGCGGTCATCGGTGAAGTACATCGGGCAGATCGCCTTGAGCGCCGGCGGGCGGTGCATCGCGATCTGCAAGGCATTGAAGCCACCGTACGAGCCGCCGAACATGCCGACGCTGCCGTTGCACCACGGCTGCTCGGCCAGCCAGGCGATGGCTGCCACGCCGTCGAGCTGCTCCTGCAGGGTGTACTCGTCGTGGGCAGTGCCGCCCGAGCTGCCGGTGCCGCGCACATCGATGCGCAATGCGGCGAAGCCACGCTGCGCCAGTGCGCGCTGGACACGCATCGCCGACGCGGTGAGATCGTCCTTGCGGTACGGATAGTAGTCGAACACGGCGGGGAATGGCCCAGGGCCATCGGGCAGCCACAGTTGGGCGTCGAGGCTGACGCCGTCGGCGAGCGGAATGGCGAGGTGGCGAACCTGGCGGACAGGCATGTTCATCATCGTCCTCGTGGTTGATGGGCGGCCTGGTCGGGCGGGATCGTGCGTCATGGCCGATGCGCTGGCGCTTCGTGGTCGCCGGCGATGGCTTCCAGCGCGCGGATCGCTGCCTCGACCACCTGTTCGAAGCAGCCGGCGGCGAACGGCGATTGTTGCTCCTGGTAGATGCCCCGATCGTAGAATGCCCGCGGCACCAGATAGCCGATGGCGCCATTGGTCACTCCGAGCACGATCACCGGCCGGTCGGCGAACCGGGCCCGCAGCGTCGTCTGCAGCGCCGAATAGGCTTCGTCGGGGCAGGCCAGCACCAACAGATCGCCGATGCGCCAGGCCCACAGCGGCCGCGGCACCGGATCAGCCTCGCCCAGCGCCAGCTGCACCAGCTCGCGCCGCAGCGCCTTCTCGGCTTCGGCCCGCGGATCGGCGCCGCCGACCGGTGCACGCACGCCCGCGAGGTGCGCCTTGCGCGCCAACGGCACGAGCGATTGATGGGTCTGCACCCGGCCACAGGCGCGCAGCTCGGCAGGCGTGAGCGCCCGGTCGTGCCACACCGCCAGATTGGCGCCCGACGCGACGACGCCGGCGAACGCGCGCCGCGTACCGGCTGGCGGTAGTGCCATGAGCGCTGCCAGCGCCGCGTGGCCGAGCTGGCGCCCATTGCGGTCGGCGACGGCCGGATCGCCGACGAAGCCGTCGCGTGGCCCCAGATCGCCGCCGGCACCGTAGAGGAAGAGGCATGGCGCGCCGGTGGCCTGCTCGACGACTTCGCGCATCGCGCCGACGTAGTCCGGCGAGATCAGCTGGTTCTCCCATGCCAGCGTGGTCGGATGACAGGCATAGTTGACCAGCGATGCCACCGTCGTGCCGTGGTCGTCGCTGATGCGCACCACGAGCACGGTGTCGTCGGCGGGGCTGGTGAGATCGCTGCCGGTGACGTATTCCTGGGTGGCGTCGAGCCACAGATCACGCTGTGCTGCCAGGCCACAGCTGCCGTAGCCGGCGCGCATCCAGCCCGGGCGGGCGCTGGCCTGCGCTGCCAGGATGGCGGCGGCCCCGGCATCGGCGACATGCGCCAGATACGGTGCGATCAGCGCGCCGCCGGGCCGCTCGGCGCAGCG
>CAIQIY010000551.1 GCA_903871975.1 uncultured Chloroflexota bacterium
CATTGTCAGAAGTGCGAACCAGTTCAATACAATAATTGCTGCGATAATCGCCAATCTTGCATGATTTTTTCGTGAGCTACGAAAATAAGCACTTAATCCGAAAACCATGCCGAATACTGTAATCATCATCACTGGAAATGAATATCGCGCAAATGGGAGTGGCGCCGTCATAGTGGTTATAAATAACCGAACAAGGTTGGCCGACCAGACCATTGACGATGATATCGCGAATAATGTGATGATTGCACCGATTTGTGCGTTGATTTGGCGACGAGTTAGGTCGTACGCCACTCCGAGAATGCTGCTCCCGGCAATAACCCATGACAACCATCGCCACCACGGCCCTACCAGGAGGATGTCACTCCAGCCGTATGCACCAAAGAGTGTGAATATCATCCAGGGCAACCCATCGCGAATCATCGGTCCATAGAAGAACTCCCAATCCGTTGCAGATTTCAGCATCATCAGCGGTGATAGATGGGCAACGCGATTGAACCACGCCTCGATGCGGTGATCAATCCATGGTCCGCCAGCTTGCTCAAACGATGCTGAACGCAACAGGTTGGTGAAAGACCGCCCGCCCCACTCGCCGCTACGCCCGGATTCATCGCTGAATTGTGGAGCCTGGTCGATCGGGAAGGCGCCGACCGCCATCACGGTGCCATCGAGATACAGCGCATTCGATGGATCATCGGCATTGATGATGCCATCGACCTGATAGAACAGCGAGCCGGTTGAAGCGGGGACCACAAATTGCCACGCCACGAAGCGCGGCTGCCGATCGACGGTGGTGGGTTGGGCGGCCTGAGCGAACCGGGTGACGAAATCGCGGCGATCGTACTGCAGGCGCGGCGTAGCGACCGTCGCCGGCCGATTCGCCCAGATCCACGCGCCGACGGTGACAGTCTCGCCCTCGAGGCCGGGCAACAGGTCGCGTGGAATCGGGTGCAGTGCGCCCGGGGATCCGGCCGCGCTGCCCTGCACGCGCAGCGCGGCGTGGCCGAGTGGCGCGAGCGGCGTGGCGACGCGCAATGGTGCTGCCGGATTGACGCCGCTGGTGCGATACCAGAGTGGTGGATCATCCCACCGGATGACCAGCGTGACGATGCCGATCACCGGCACGAGTGCGGCGAGGAGGATCGCGCGCCAACGCCAGCGCCAACGAAGCTGGAGCGCCAGTGCGCAGGCGATCAGGGCGACGAGTGGCGCCGTGACGGCGGTGTTCTTCATCGCAGCGGCCAGCAGCGCGGCGGCAAAGCATGCGACAACGCGGGGCAGCGTCATGCCACGGCGCAGCATGCGCGCCGCCGCCCATAGCATGAGGCTATAGCCAGTGACGGCCCCGACGTCGCTGCTGAGCGCCGTCATCAGGTCGGCAAACGTTGGCCACAACGCCATCGCCAGTGGCACCGCCCAGCGCAGCGACGAGCCAGGGCCGCTGACCTCACGCATCGTCGCGAATGCAGCCGCAATCGTGATCAGGAACATCATCAGCGAGACGACGCGGCCGAGATAGAGCTGTCGTGTGTAGTCGCGCTGATCAACCAGGTGAAATGCCGCACCAACGATGCGGTAGTAGATTGTCGGACGATCGACGATCTGCCGCGGACCAGCAAGGGCCGCCAGCTCGGGGTTGCGTGGCGTGTTCCGGGTGATGCGGTCGTTGAAGGTGACCATCCAGGCATATTCCAGGTGCGCCGGCTCATCGTAATGTCGTCCGAATGGAACGAATGCGACGTAGAGCCCGCCTTGCAGCAATGCGACGATGAGTGCCGTGAGGAGTGCATGCCGATCGCGGGACAGCCACCCGATGAGGCGTGTTTCGTGCGGACGCCAAACGTGTGGCGCCACGATTCGCGCAAGCACAAGCACGATGAGCAGCACAGTGGTGATCACACCCGGTGCAAACCAGGAAGCCGGAAGCACGCGGTTGGTTTCGAATGGCTGCGCTGCTGCAACCCACGCGACGATGGCACCGATGCTGCCGCCCAGCACCGCCGCGGTCAGTCGGATGCGCAACGGTGTGCGGCCCAGGGCCCCGGCGGTGAGGAGCACGATGAGCATCGGCAGGCTGCCGAGCAGCGCCGCCCGCATCGGCCCGAGCACAGCGAGCGCGTGCCAGGCCGGCCATTGATCGGTGATCACACCGAACGCCAACGAACTGAGCGCAAGACCGAGGCCAGGCTCGTCTGGTTCGGGGGCAAACGTCGCGATCCGCAGGCGAATGCGCTCGCTGCCCTGGGCGTCGGGCGGCAGGACCATGTGGTAGGTGCGCCATCCGTCGGCGATGCGGAACTGCGCGACCGGTCGTGTGCCGCGCTCGATGGTCAGATCGGGTGGCGGCGCGCCAGCTGGCCGGGGTGAAGTCAGGCGCAGCCGCATCCAGAGCGCCTGGCCGCCAGTGCCATCGATCGCCAGCGCGCCACGACGCCAGGACCAGCGATAGGCATCGGTTGGATTGCGCTCGAGGCCACGGAACTCGACGAGGTAGGTCGTGATGCGCGGATCGTCGCTGCCGAGCGCGACGGCGGACCGTGCGAGCGATGCACCGCCGAGGAGCGCCAGAATGCCACCCGCGATGAGTGCGCTCACAACGATTGTGGCGTGGATTGCCGCACGAACCTGCACTCGAAGCTCCACAGCTGACGCGGCTATGCCTGATCGCGGCGCGATGAAGGGATACACCACGTTGCCATCGCCCCCGACACACTACCACAGAGTCGATCGCCTGTCATCTGTCGGCGCGGCTGCGCAGGGCTGATGCAACAGGTCGAGAGCAACACGACACGAATACCTCGCTGCCATGTGGGACCGCCAGATGGCCGCGTGTGTCGTGGTGTGTTCGCTGGCCCGACGCGTCTTGAGCGACCGCGCCAGCGTACTCAGCGCGATCCCGATCGGCTGATCGGCTCCACGGGGTGCGACAGTGCACGCGATCGTATCCATCCTGAGCATTTCGCTGTGCTGATCGCCTGGCTGGCGCTTTAATCATCGCACATCGCAGCGTCGTGCGCTCCTGGTTGCCTCCTCGACTGACGTTGCGTGAGCTCTGGTGGCCGCGACCTATGAAGGCTGCAGGATCACCAGGGTTGCCGGATCGGTA
>CAIQIY010000552.1 GCA_903871975.1 uncultured Chloroflexota bacterium
CTGGGTGATCACCACCATCAGCGTGCCGGAGTCGAGCAAGGCCTCGCGATAGCGGAACTCCGAGCCATACTCGACATCGACGCGCACGCGCGCGAGCGCCTCGATGACGTAGCGGGCGACCAGCCCGGCGTGCCACGCCGTGCCACAGCCGACGATGCACACCCGCTCGATGCGCCGCAGGGCATCGTCGTCCAGCGTCAGCTCATCGAGCACGATCCGGCCGGCATCGATGTCGATGCGACCGCGCAGGACGTCGGTCAGTGCACGTGGCTGCTCGAAGATCTCTTTCTGCATGAAATGCTTGAAATCACCGCGCTCGGCCGATACGGGGTCCCACGGAATGCTCACCGGTTGCCGCGTGACCGGCACCCCTCCCAGCGTGGTGAGCCGTGCGCCGTCGGCTTCGATCACGGCCAGCTCGCGATCCTCGAGAAACATGACGCGCCGCGTGTGATCGAGGATGGCCGGCACGTCGGACGCGACGAACATCTCGCCGGTGCCGACGCCAATCACAACCCCGCCGGCATTGCCCAACCGTGCGGCGACGATGCGCCCGGGTTCGCGGCGTGCCATCACCACGACGGCATTGCCGCCGCGCAGATGGGTCAGCGCCTGGCGCACCGCCCCCTCGAGCGTGCCGATCTGCTCGTAGGCTTCGCCGATCAGCCGCGCGATGACCTCGGTGTCGGTCTGCGAGCTGAAGACGTGGCCGCGCGATTGCAGCCCGGCTTTCAGGGCCAGGTAGTTTTCGACGATGCCGTTCTGGATCACGACGATCTCGCCGCGCGCATCCAGGTGCGGGTGGGCATTGGCCTCGGTGACACTGCCGTGCGTCGCCCAGCGGGTGTGACCGATGCCACTGGTGCCGGCGAGTGGCTGTTGGCGCACGAGTGCCATCAGATTGGCGAGTTTGCCGACGCTGCGGCGAACGCCGATCTGTGTGGCGTCGGACACCGCGATGCCAGCCGAATCATACCCACGATACTCCAGGCGACTCAAGCCACCGAGGACGACCTCGGCAGCCTGCTGCGGCCCGACATACCCGACAATGCCACACATAGCCCCGCCTTCGCGCTGCGCCGATCGGTGCTGCCCCACCCGGGGACACCGCCGTGCGTGTCTGCTCTACCATGACCCACGCGCCGATGCGTTGCCGATGGTCTGCGGCATCCTACCACCGAATTACGATCAGCGGTGCGCATCCGGCACGGCGGTGGCGTACCGGGCCTGCGGGATGCACGCCGCTGGCACTGGTTGGCACCAATCACCACGACAGGACAACAGGCGAGCTCGCACGATGCCACGAGCGTCAGCCCCGATCGGCACCGTCGCCGTGACTGGCCGACTGCCGGCTCCCGAGCGCCGTCGCTTCCCGCAGGTGTGCTACACTGGCGCGGTCAGACCAGACCGGGGAGCACAGCATGGAAGCGACCGCCGATCCTGCCGTCGCCGCGACGACGATGAACGCCACGCAACAACGTACCCTCGCGACATTGGCGCTGGGGCACTTCGCCGTCGACTCGTACGTCGGTGCCTTGCCGATCCTGTTCCCACTGTTGATGGCACGCTTCGACCTCGATCTCAAGACGGTCGGCCTGGTCCTGCTGGCGTACTCGGGCTGCGCTGCCATTTCGCAACCGTTGTTCGGTTGGCTCGCCGATCGCATCGGCACGCGCTACGTCGGCATCGCGCTGCTGTGGTCGGCGGTCGTCTTCGCGCTGATCGGGTTCGCGCCCAGCTTTCCGCTCGTCATCGCCATCGCCGCCGCAGCCGGGCTGGGCTCTGGTGCATACCATCCGTTCGGTGCGCTGAGCGCCCACCGGCTCATCCCGCCAGCGCAACGCAACCGCGCGATGTCGCTGTATGTCACCGGTGGCACGCTGGGCGTCGCCGTCGGCCCACTGATCTGCATCGCCCTGGTGGGGCAGTTTGGCCTCGCGGGCACCGCCGGCCTGTGCGCACTCGGCATCATCATCGGCCCGTGGTTGTTGTGGGAGCTGCGTGGGCTACCGACCACACCGTTGCGGCGTGCGGTAGCGCCACGCGCCATGCCACCGATCCCCTGGCGGCCGCTGGCCGTGACCGTCGGCGTGATGATGGCGATCAACGGCGTGCTCTACAGCATCGAGGCGTTCGTGCCTACCTGGTACGACCTGCAGGGCTATGTGCCAGCGTTCTACGGGCCGCTCGCCACGGTCTTGCTGCTCGCTCACGCGGTCGGCGCCGTCGCGGCCGGCTGGTTGGCCGATCGCTTCGGTCGACGGCGGGTCGCAATCGGCTCACTGATCGCACTGGCGCCGGCACTCTGGATCTTCACCAGCTTCAGCGGCCCAATTGCGTTCGTCACGATCGCGCTGGTTGGCCTGAGCGTCGCCGCTGCCGGCCCGTTGCTGCTGCTCACCGCGCAGCAGATGATGGCCGAGCGCGCCGGCATGGCATCGGGCATGATCATGGGCGTGGGATTCATCACGGGTGCCATCGGTGTGCCGATCACCGGCGCGTTCGGCGACCTGTGGGGCCTCCAGACGGCGTTGCGGCTGCTGATGCTGGTCATCGGCGTCGGCATCGCCCTCGCCTGGTTCCTGCCCGACGAGCGTGCCAGCACACAGCGCGGAGCCCACGCATCGTAATGTGCGATGCAGCATGTCCGGAAAGGGTTCGTCATCATGCGTCAGGAGTCATCGTCTGCGTATACGTTGCTGGATCTGTTGGCGCCGCATGCTGCGACGGCAATCGCGCTCCGCGCGCCCGAGCAGCGCGACATCAGCTACGGCACGTTGCGTGATCGGGTGCGCGAGCTCGCCGAGCAGCTCGCTGCCTGGGGGGTGCGTCGCGGCGAGCGCATCGCGATCGCCATGGCCAATGGCCCGGCGATGGTCGTGAGTTTTCTGGCTGCCGCCACCGCCGCCACCGCCGCGCCACTCAATCCCAGATACCGCACCGAAGAGTTTGCCTTCTCCTACGAAGACACCGGTGCGGTCGCGCTGCTGGTGCAGCCAGCGAGCGTCGCCGCAGCGCTGGCGGCAGCACCGGCCGACATGCGCCTGATCGAGGTCGTCGATGACGACGACGGCGTGCCGACGTTCCGCCTGGTCCGTGGTGCGACGGCGGCGCAGCCGTTCGTGCCGGCAGGTGCCGACGATGTCGCGATGATCCTGCACACCAGCGGCACGACCAGCCGCCCCAAGCGTGTGCCCATCCGGCATCGCAATCTGACGGCGTCGGCAGGCAACATCGCCGCGACCTACGGGCTGTCCTCGGCCGATACCACGCTCTGCATCATGCCGCTCTTCCACATCCACGGCATTGCTGCATCATTGCTGGCCAGCCTCGCCACTGGTGGCACGGTGGTGTGTCCGGCCGGGTTCGATGCATTGCGCTTCTTTGGTTGGCTCCAGACCTATCGACCCAGCTGGTATTCGGCGGTACCGACCATGCACCAGCTCATTCTGTCGCGCGCCGAGCGCAACCAGGCGGTCATCCAGGCCAATCCGCTGCGGTTCATCCGCTCGAGTAGCGCACCGCTGCCACCCGTGATCATGGAACGCATCGAAGCAACATTCGGCGCGCCGGTGCTCGAAGCCTATGGCATGACCGAGGCCAGCCACCAGATGACGTCGAACCAACTTCCGCCCGGCATTCGCCGCGCCGGATCCGTCGGCGTCGGCGTCGGTGTCGACGTGGCGATCATGGATGAGCACGGCACGTTGCTGCCGGTTGGCACGCGTGGCGAAGTCGTCATCCGTGGGCCAAATGTGATCGATGGCTACGAGAACAATCCCGACGCCAACGCCAGCGCATTCGTCGACGGATGGTTCCGCACCGGTGATCAGGGCATGATCGACGCAGCCGGCCAATTGACGCTCACCGGGCGACTGAAGGAGCTCATCAATCGTGGTGGCGAGAAGATCTCCCCGCTGGAGATCGACGACGTCCTGCTGCGCCATCCGGCGGTCGCCGAGGCGCTGGCGTTCGCTGTGCCACACGCCACGCTCGGCGAAGACATCCACGCGGCAGTTGTGCTGCGCGAGCCAGCGACCGAACGCGAACTGCGTGAGCACTGCGCAGCATCGCTGGCCGACTTCAAGGTGCCACGCAGTATCCACGTGCTCGAAGCACTGCCGCGCGGCGCGACCGGCAAACTTCAGCGCATGGCGATGGCGCAACTGCTGAATCTCAGCGGTCGGTCATGAGCCCGTACCATCCACGGTTCTCGCCGTTTCTCAGCTTTTCGCGCGCCGAATGGGCCAGGCTGCGCGATGGGTTGCCATTGCTGCTCGCCGAGGCC
>CAIQIY010000553.1 GCA_903871975.1 uncultured Chloroflexota bacterium
AACCTGGTGCTCGATCGCATCGGCGCGGCGCTCGAGCGGGATGCCACACTGCAGCGGGTGCTGCGCGACGCCGGAATCGAACTCGGCTGGGATGCACCGTCGTGGGAGCAGCCGCCGGCCTGATCCGTGGCGCGCTGCCTCGCCGCCCGGTGTGCCCCGCTCTGGGGGTGTCGCGGTGGGCAGCGGTCACTGATCACGCGCAGTGTGGTTGCACGCAGCATCTGCAGGCCGGCGGCCCGCCGGTGAGCATCTGCACGCGCACCGCACGACCGCATGGTACAATGCGTGAGTTGGCACCGCACTGCCCATCGAGGAAGCATGACGCGACCGTTCCCGCTGCGCGCCGCCCTGGCGTGGATCCATCGCTGGTGGCCAACGATCGCGCCGCTCCTCGGCGTCCTGGTCATCCTGATTGCCATCACACCACAGCCGACGCGGACGATCACCACGCTCGCCAGCGAGCTGCACGGGCTCGAGGAGAATGCCTTCGGCCGGTACCGCTGGAGCGCACCAACCTGGCGCACCGCGCTGCTACCGCTGTGGCCATGGCGCGATGTCGTGCTGGTGCAGCGCATCTCGGCCGGGCCACGGCCCGGCGTCGATGACCGGGCGGTGCGCATCGAGCGTCGCGACCGGGCAACAGCGCCGGTCGTCTTCACGATCGCGGCCGGCGTCCCGCGGCGCGTCATGACACTCGCCGACTGGTCGGGCTGGTCGGTCGACCTGCAGAGCAGCATCGGCCCGATCAGTGCGCCGGGCGACCCACGGTCGCTGGGGGTGTTGCTGTACCACAGCAGTGCGTACCCCTTGGGCGCCATCGGCCTGCCGGGTGGCGTGGCGGCGGTGCTGCTGGTGGTACCACCGCTGCTGCTGCTGGTGGCGCGCGCGTGGTCATTCGGCTGGCAGGGCGCCGGCGTCGCTGCGCTCCTGGGGGCATGGCTGGCGCTGGCGTGGTATCGCCACGACGCGGCCGCGGCGCTGTTCGCGGCGCGCTGGTGGCTCCCGTTGCTCGCCTGGGCGGCGCTCGCCGGCTGGGCGCTGACGCGGTTGCGTGGGCGCACGCCGGGCCACGCCGACTGGCTGGTGATCTGCGCCATGGCGCTGGTGCTGGTGCCATGGGGCTACGCGCTGATCGGCGCCGGCGCCGGGCTGGGGCGGCACTGGGCACGCTTCGGGCCACTGCTCTGGGGGCTGCTGGCCGTCCCGCTGGTGGCATATGCCGTGACGTTGCGCCACCGCAGCACACCCGTGGTCGCCGCCATCGCCGGCGGTGCCGTCATCGTGTGGGGCCTGATCAACGCCACCTTCACCATCCCCGAGCGACCATCGGATTTCGGCTCGTACTACGATGCCGCCGTCCGGTTCGCCAGCGGCCTGCCGGTCTATTCCGCCGAACTCACCCGTGACCCATTCACGTCGGGCTACAAGTATCCGCTGGCATTTCTGTTCGTTGCGCAGCCCTTTGCCGCACTGCACTTCGACGATGCCACGGTCGTGTGGCGCGTGATCAACGCCGTGCTGGCCGCCGGTGCCGCCGGCATCGTGCTCTGGCACCTGCCGCGCACCGAGCGCGTCCTCGCCGCCGGGCTCAGCGGCATGGTATGGGCCAGCTTCACGCCATTCCATCACTCGCTGCGGCTGGGCCAGGTCGACGGCATGCTGCTGATGATCGTGGTGGCGATCACCGTCGCACTCGGCACGCGCGCGCAGTGGATCGTCGCACCGCTGGCGGTGGTGCTGGGGTTCATCAAGCTCTATCCCGCCGCCTTCGGCGCGTGGCTGATCGGGTTGCGCCAGTGGCGTGCCATCGCCGTCGCGTTCGGTTGCGCCGCCGGCATCTGGCTGGCTGCCGTGGCGGTCTTCGGCTGGTCGAACGAGCGCGACTTCTGGCAAATCGCGGTGCCGAGCTTCGGTGCGGTGAACATCTCGCTGGCCAACCAGTCGATGTACCTGCTGGCACGGCGCATCATCGACCTGCCGTGGGGTCTGTCGCTCGATGGCAGTGCCGAGCGGCGCATCGCCGACGTCATCAGCATCGCGGCGCTGCTGGCGCTGGCCGTGCTGTTCGTGCGGCTCGCGCGCCTCGCACCCGAGCGGCTACTCCGCGAGCGCTGGCTCATCAGCAGCCTACTGGTCTGCACCATCCTGCTGGTGCCACGCGTCTCGTGGGATCACTACCAGACATTGTTGCTGGTGCCGCTGCTGATGGGCGTGTTGCGTATCGCGCGGCGGCCAGTCGACGGCAGCAGCCTGTGGTTGCTGGCGAGCCTGGCATTGCTGGGCTTCGGCGCCTACAAAAACCTGATCATCGGCACGATCGAGGACCCACTGGTGCTGGTGGCGGCATCCTACCGCGCCATCGGGTTGGTGCTGCTCGGTGCCTGGTGGTGGCGCGAAGGCTGGCAGCTGGTCGGGCATACTGCAGTCGAGGATGCCGCGAGCATCCCGCCGCAGCGCAGCGCACGCTGACGCACATCACGGGGCAGCCAGCAGTTTGCTACACAGGGCATCGAGGCCGGCTGCCGCGTCGGCCGGGCTGAGCTCGGCCGTGATGCCCAGCCGGGCGAGCGCCGCAGCGGCACGTAAGCGCGTGTACGGCAACGTCTGCGGATGGGCGTGTACGACCTCCAAGCAGGCGGCGGCGAGTTCGACCTGTGCCTGACGCTCCGCCAGCATCCCGATGCCTTCGACAATGTCAATCACTGTGCGCGACGGGATGTTGGCGCTCCCGAGCGCCTGGCGCAATGCCGTGACGAGCGTGGTCTGTGCGGCGTCACAGCGTTGCAACTGGACCAGCCCATGCGCACGGGTATGCAACAACTCGAGCTGAACGGCCAGGTTGCCGATCGAGCGCGCGATCTCCAGCCCTTCGTCGATCGCAGCCAAACCGGCCACAGCATCGTGGCCGGCCAGAATGCGCACCACACCGACATTGCTGAGCAGCACTGCGACCATGCGGGGCGTGTTGCCGAGCGCGCGGGCCAGCTGGAGCGCCTCCTCGAAGAGCCGCAGCGACTCGGCGGCGTCGTCGGCACGTACCGTCTCATCGTAGCGCCACG
>CAIQIY010000554.1 GCA_903871975.1 uncultured Chloroflexota bacterium
CGAGACGCACGATGTCGACGACGGCCAGGGCAGCGGCGCAGCGGGCGATCCACCAATCGAAGCCACGTTGTGCCAGCACGTCCCAGCGATACAGGGGATTCCCCCACAGCTGGCCAGTCGCGCTGAAGTAGTCGGGTGGCACACCGGCGACATTGACGGGCTTGCCATCGCCATCGAGCTCGAAGATCGCCGGGTTGGCCCATACGTCGGCACTGTCGTAGGCGACGAAGATCGGCACGTCGCCGACGATGGCGATGCCGCGGCCCCGTGCCGCAGCGCGCACCACTGCCCATTGTTCGAAGAATAGCCATTGGGCATAGCGCTGGAACGCCAGTTCATCGGCATGGGCTTCGCGCGCCGCGGCGAGCGCCCAGGATTCGCGGCGCGCCAGGGCACGGGGCCAGTGATCCCACGAAGCCCCACCGGCTGCGGCCTTGAGTGCCGCGAAGAGCGCATAGTCGTCGAGCCAGCTTGCGTTGGCTGCACCGAACGCCGCACAGCGCTCGCGTTGTGCTGGCGTGGCATGCGCCACGAAATGGGCGAACGAGCGACGCAGCAGCGCATGCTTGTAGGGGATGACCGCACCATAGTCGACGCGATCCTGTGGAAACGGCGGGATATCGTCGGCCACCTCGGCCGGCAGCAACCCGGCATCGATCAGGTGATCGGGTGCGATCAGCAGCGTATTGCCAGCAAATGCCGAGAAGCACTGGTATGGCGAATCGCCATACCCGGTCGGCCCCAGCGGCATCACCTGCCAGACCTGCTGGCGTGCCACGGCGAGCTGATCGAGAAATGGCACCGCCGATGCCAGGTCGCCGATGCCCCAACGCGAGGGCAATGCAGTCGGGTGGAGCAAGATACCGGCGCGGCGTGCAGTCGTCATCACGGCCTCATCTCAGGGTTTCCGGGTGGTACCACCAGTATACACGGCCACACGCTCATTCGAGCGATGCGCGCTCGAGTTCATCGAGCGTCACGTTCCATACGCGCAGACGCTCGCTATTGCCGCCGGTGTCGGGATGGTGCAGGCGCGCCATCGCACGCCGGATGGCGCCGATCTCCGGCAACGTGAGATCGAACACTCCGTCGTTCACCATGATCGATGGGCGCTGATGCATGAGCTGTGCCCGCAAACGATCGCGCTCGCGCTCGAGCTCAGCATTGCGACGCGACATCTCCATCAGGTTTCCGACCGTCAGATTGTATGCCCGTACAATCTCGGCGTGGCGTTGCTGCTCCTTGTTGAGCTGCCGCAACAGTGAACGGATCGTCTTGTGCGCCTCATCGAGCTCGCGCTGCAGCAGCTGGCCCGTCGGTGAATCACTCATCTTCCCCCCCCATCACGGCCCGTGGACGACGCTCGACCGCACGATCACGTCCCCCGGCACGACAGCAAGGGTCATCCGATACAGACGTGACAGCGCGCCGGCACGCTGTGCCCGTCAGGCTCCCATACGCATCGACGCCCGCGCATCCGCCCGGCGTCGCACCATGCTGGCCCGGGCGCGTGTGTACGCCCATCATCACGCCGGGCGGCCCATCGGTGAGCGAGCGCGCATGCGCCGCATCAAGCGCGTACCACCGGCACCGACGCATCGCGATGCTGAATCACGCCCCATCACCGTCGACGCTCGGTCGGGCGCAGCGCCCGCGCACTCGCGCGCACCAACAGTGCCGTTCCACCCAGCGAGAGCAGCAGATTCATCAGCCACGGGCTCGGCAGCGTCATCGCTCCGATGGGTTCGCTCAACGCCAGCGGGCTGCCGCTGGTGACCGGCTGAAGCCACAGGTCGCCGCCATTGGCGAGGTGTTCGAGGCTGAGCAGCAACGCAATGAATGGGTGGCTGTCGATGAGCATCGCCCAGACCGTGATTGCCACGGGATGCCCCAGCCAGACGGGCAGCTCGCGCCCGGTGACGACGATCCCGATGATGACCCCGATGAACGGCACGCCGAGCAGCAACATCACAATGGTGCCGAGCGACAGCGTCGTCGCAGTGATGCTGCTGCGCGCAATGCTCGACCAGAACAGGCCGATGGCGGCGTAAAACAGCCCGGTCGCCGTCAGGCAACCGAACGCGACGACGATATCGGCCGGGGTGACGCCACCAAACATGAACGAGACACTGATGATCGGTGCGATGGACAGGATGAGCACGGCGATGAACGCGAGTGCGGCGACGAGCTTGCCCAGCACGATCTGCCCGGAACCAAGCAACGACGTGATAAGCAGATCGAGCGTCTGGCGCTCGCGCTCGCCGACGATGCTGCCGGCAGTGAATACCGGGGTGATGAGCGCAACGAGCACCAGTGCCACGCTGGTGATCACCAGGAACAGGAGTTTGCCGATCTCGGGACCAGCGTTGGCTTCGCTGCCGGACACGCCGATCGTCGCCACATACAGCAGCAACACGACCAAACTGATCACAGCCAGAAAACCGGTGATGACGACATAGGCACGCGGTCCACGCATGCGGCTACGCAGCTCGCGCTGCACCAGCGGGTTGATCTCGCTCATGGCGTCGCCTCCGTGATGCGCATGAAGATCTCCTCGAGGTTGTTGCGCGTCTCGCTGATGCTGAGCACGTTGAGCCCGCCATCGATCATGGCACGCACCAACGCGACCTGCGCCCGGTCGTCACCGTCGAAGTCGACGACCAGCACACCACGACCAGCACCGTCGTCGGGTGCAGGTTCGACGGCGCGGATGGCCGGATGGGCGTGCAACCACGCCTGTGCCGCCGCAACATCGCCCATGACGCGAATGTCGAGGGTTCGATGCGCCTGCACGGAGCGCATGATGCGCTCGACCGGGCCGTCGGCCAGCAGTCGGCCGCGCTCGATGATGGCGATGTGGCTGCACATCTCGGCCAGTTCGGTGAGAATGTGCGAGCTGATCATGATCGTCTTGCCCATCGCACCGAGCTCCTTGAGCAGCTCGCGCAACTCGATCCGGGCCCGTGGATCCAGGCCACTGGCAGGTTCGTCGAGAATGAGCAGTTGTGGATCGTGGATCATCGCACGCGCCAGGCTCAGACGCTGCTGCATGCCGCGCGACAGGCTCATCACTGGTGCTTCACGCTTGTGGGCCAGGCCGACGAGCTCAAGCAACTCATCGATCAATGGCGTGCGCCGCTGTGCCGCAACCCGAAAACTCCGGCCGAAGAAGTCGAGATACTCCCAGGCGCGCAGCCCCTCGTACACACCGAATGTGTCGGGCATGAAGCCCACGGCAGCACGCACCGCCGCCGGATCACGGGTGACTTCGAAGCCGGCGACGCGCGCTTCGCCCGCGGTGGGCCGCAGCAACGTCGTCAGAATGCGCATGGTGGTCGTCTTGCCGGCGCCATTCGGGCCGATGAAGCCATACACCGCACCTGCCGGTATCTCCAGCGTCAGCCGATCCAGGGCGGTGGTGGTCCCAAACCGCTGCGTGAGCTCGTGGGTCGCGACGATCGCCATGGCGTCACTCCGTTCATTCCACGCCGGCCGCGCTGCGCCGGTCGGCGAGGCGCGCCGCCAGCGCAAGACCCGCGCCGACGCTGATGGTGACCAGCAGCGCCGTCCACGGCGCATGGCTGGCGAGGTCGCCGGCCCAGGCGAGCAGCGCCAGCGAGGGCGCCGAACCCAACAGCGAGGCGGCGAGGAACCGGCCGAGGCCGATCGGTGCGTAGCCTGCAGCAAACGAGACGACCGGATATGCCGGGCCCGGCAGCAACCGCAACATGATGATGGTGCTGGTGCGCAGGCGGCCGGTGAGGCGTACCATCGTGCGGCGCGCATCTTCGCCCCACCAGGCATGGATCGCTGCGGGCCCCCAGGCACGCGCGATGCCCCAGCCGAGTGCGGCACCGATCAGATCGGCGAGCATGGTACAGCCAAACCCGACGAGCGGCCCGAATGCGAGCCCGGCAGCCAGTTGCAGCAGCGAGGCAGGCACCAGCGGCACGATCAACACGGCGCTGAGCACGACGACCAGCAACGGCGGCCCCCAGAATCCGAGCGCACGGACACCATCGCGCACTGCCGTCGCGTCGGCCTGTGCGGCGACGACGAAGAAACCGGCGACCAGGGTGGCTGCGCCGACCGTCAGCGCGACGGCGCGCCAGCGTCGCATCAGCTGCTGCATCACACACCGTCCTGTGCGTTCGTGCGCCGCAGCACGTAGACCGCCAAGTCGCAGATGCCGCTCTGAATCGCATAACTGCGCTCAATGACAAAGTGTGGCGCGAACAGACGACGATAGTCGGCGTCGCTGCGAATGTGATCGCCACGGTCCAGCCAGTGCATCAGCTGCCCGGCAACGTTCCACCACCGACGCGTGGGAATGTCCTCGAGGACCAGGAGCCGCGCATCCGGCTGCAACACGCGCGCGAGCTCTGCGACCGATGCCTGCACTACGGCATCAGGCAGGTGGTGGAAGACACCCAGGACCAGGCCGGCATCAAACGCTCCGGTGCTGAAGCCGATCGCTGCACCGTGCATCACGGCGTAGCGCCCGGTACGATGCCGCCCGGCGTAGCGCACGTAGTGCGCCGCAATGTCGCAGCCGACATAGCTGCCTGGCCGGAAGCATGCGGCGAACTCGCCGGTGCCACAGCCGAAATCGAGGACCTGTGCGGGCCCGTCGGGGGCATGCGGCCGGAGTTCGTGGGCGATCACCGCGCGGTCGGCACCGAACCCGGCTTCGGCCACCCAGCGCAGCGTGCCCCACAGGGCCGGGTTGGCGGCGAGCTGGTCGAGCCAACGTTGAATCATCGGGCTTCCTTCGCATCGGCGACGCCGTCGGCACCACGACGCGCCAGACACAGCAATGAGACACCAACCGGGAACCGGCCGCCACGCGCCAGCCATGCTGCCTCGCCGGCGAGCACGCGCTGCAGCAGGGCATTCACTGGCGTCGGCGGCAACGTGAGATCCGACTGCGCAGTGGCTGGCGCACCACGCCAGCGCTCGCCGAGGCGCTGCGCGAGCGCGAGTGGCATGAGGACACTATTGACATAGCTCCAGCGCTCGAGCGACAGGCCGGCTGCGACGAGCATGCGCCGGGCATCGCCGATTGTGTAACGCCGCCGCCCATGGACCGCCGCGTCGTGATGGCCACGCAACCAGCCGAATGCCGGCAGGCGCAGCATCAGCCAGCCGCCCGGCCGCAATACGCGCCGCACCTCGGCCAGCGCGATGCTCTCGAGCGGGACGGCACGGTGATACAGGACTTCGAACGAGGTCACCAGATCGAATGATCGGTCGGCGAAGGGCAATGCCAGTACGCTGGCGCGGGCCAACGGTGCGCCGGCAGCGCGGGCGTGTGCGAGCGCGAGTTCGGCGATGTCGACACCGGTTACGCTGCCGTAGCGCCCCAGCGCCACCAGGTTGCCCCCCGTGCCACAGCCGGCATCCAGGATTCGATGGCGATGCGCCGGCTCCAGGACGCCGCCCAGCACCGCAGCCACGATCGTGCGCATGCCACTGTACCACCAGTGCGATGCCTCGACCGAGGCCATGGTAAGGTATTCGCTTCGTTCCACCGCCGCATCTCCCCCGCCACTCACCCGAGTCTAGCAGACTGGCCCGGCAGAGTCAACGCCCGGATGGGCAGTCCCCAGGGCTGATGCAACGTCGACAAACCTGGCAGCACTGCAACGCTCGCTTGCCGCCGCTGTCGACCGCTGGCGCTTCCGGCTCCGACGTTGCATCAGCCCTGCTGCACGTGATCGACCGGTTGCCTGATTGGGCGGCCTCGTGGTATGGTAAGGGTACCTTACGACAAGGGAGGAGCAGCGCATGATTGCCACACGCCCCTTCGGCAGTACCGGCCACCTGAGTTCTCGCGTCATCTTCGGCGCCGCCGGGCTGAGCCAGGTGAGCCAGGCCGACGCCGACCGCGCCATCGATATACTGCTCGCGGCCGGCGTGAATCACATCGACACCGCGGCGAGTTATGGCGACTCCGAGCGGCTCCTCGGGCCAGCGATGCAGCGCCACCGCGCGCAGTTCTTTCTGGCCACCAAGACCGGCGAGCGCACGCGCCAGGCGGCACGCGATGAAATCCATCGCTCGCTGGATCTGCTGCGCACCGATCGGATCGATCTGCTGCAGCTCCACAACCTGGTCGACGAGCACGAGTGGCAGACGGCCCTGGGGCCGGGCGGCGCGCTCGAAGCCGCGATCGAAGCCCGTGACGCCGGCCTGGTACGCTTCATCGGCGTCACCGGCCATGGCATCACCGTGGCCGCTCAGCATCGCCGCGCGTTGCAGCGTTTTGCGTTCGATTCGGTGTTGTTGCCGTACAGCTACATCCTGATGCAGCACCCGGGCTATGCCGCCGACTTCGGCGCGCTCGCAGCCGTGTGTGCCGAACGCGGCGTCGCGATGCAGACGATCAAATCGATCACCCGCGCACCGTGGGGCGAGCGCCCCGCCGATGCGCCGACCTGGTACGAGCCACTGCGCGCACCCGCCGACATCGATCGTGCAGTGCACTGGGTGCTCGGCCACCCACAGGTATTCCTCAACTCGGCTGGCGACCTGAGCCTGCTGCCGCTGGTGCTCGACGCCGCCGCGCGTGCTGACGCGCGCCCGAGCGATGCCGAGATGGACGTGATGCTCGCCGAGCGCGCCATGGCGCCGTTGTTCACGTGAGGACCATCAGTGGCCTATAGCGCGTTTCAGCGGCGTCTCGCCGCCGGCCAACCCGTCGTCACCGGCGAGCTGGCGCCGCCGCGCGGCGCCGCACGCGGCGCCGTCGAGCGCCTGGCACATGGCATGGCGCCCGCAGTCGATGCGATCAACCTGACCGACAACCAGCGCGGTCTGGGGCGCATGTCGGCGCTCGGCGCGGGCGTCATCGTCCAGCAGCTGGGCTACGAGCCGATCGTGCAGATGACCTGCCAGCACCGCAATCGCGTCGCATTGCAGGCCGACGTGCTCAGTGCCGCGGCCTGCGGGGTGCGCAATCTGCTGCTGATGACCGGCGATCATCCGCGCATCGGCGATCATCCCGATGCCAAGAATGTGCTGGACCTCAATTCGTTCCAGCTCATCCAGGCGGTGCGCACCATGCGCGACGCCGGCACCTTCCAGTCGGGCGTAGCACTCAGCGAGGCGCCGCAGATCTTCATCGGGGGCGTCGCCAATCCCAACATCGAGCGGGCGGCACGCGTAGAGCGCAAGATACGGTTCGGCGCCGAG
>CAIQIY010000555.1 GCA_903871975.1 uncultured Chloroflexota bacterium
CCACCGGCGCTGCTCGGCGCTCAACCGCGCGTCCTCGTCGGCGACGTCGGCCGCTGGCTGGTGCGGGGGCCGACCGACGTTCCGCTGCTGGCCCGCTGGCGTGCCGCCGACCCGGCGACGCTCGCGGCGCGTGTGGTCCGCAGCGGCGACGTGATCACCGTGCCGCTGACCGTCGATCTGGCGCCCGAGCTGGCTCTGGAGCTGCACCGCGTGGATGCCCACGCCGATGTCGCCGCCGCCACCGTTCGTGCCACCATCGAGCAGCCCGATGTCGGCCTGGCGCTCGGCCTCGCGACCGAGCGCGAGCGCTATCGCGAAGATGATGTTGCACGGCTCGAGGTGACCACGCGCCTGAACGGGCAGGACGCACCGGCACGTGTCTGGCTCGCCATCGCACCGCTCGACGATCCGCCGGCAGCGTCCGCAGCCCCGTGGCACACGATCATCACGACCGATGCCACCGGACGCGCGGCAGTGCCCGTCCGTCTGGCCGGCATGACGGGCCGGCTGCGCGTCACGGCGCTGGCGGTGGCGCAACCGTATCATCAGGTGGCGCGAACGGTCATGGTTGTCGAACCTGGCCTGCGTGTCGTCCCGCTGCTGCCGGCCATGGTGCGCATCGGCGACACGGCCGACGTCGGGCTGGCGATCACCAATCCGACGGACGCTGAGCGCGAGGTGAGCGTGACGCTGGCGCTGGCTGGCGCGAGCGTCGCCGCCGATGACCCGCTCGGGCGCACGCTGGTGATCCCCGCCGGTGCGACGATCCCGCTGCGCTGGCGCGCGACGATCGACGCTGCCACGTCCGTCGCCGCAAGTGTCACCGTCCTCGAGCGCGAGGGCCAGGTGCGCAGCATCACCGACACGATCGCCGTGGCAGCGACAGATACGCCCGGCGATCTGCCGGAGGGCGTGGCGCTCCATCGCGAGTGTCAGCCGGTGCTGCACCATGCCGACACGTGGCAGCTGTCCATCGACGATGTCCTGCGTTGCCGACTGGTGATCGCCATCACCGAGCCCGGGATCATGCCCGTGATCCATGATCCCGTACCGGGTGGGGCGACGCTGCTCGAGGTCGCGGCTCCGGCGACCGCCCGCGTGCGCCACGATGCTGCGGGTACGACCGTGACGCCCGCAGCAGGGGCCGGCGTGGTGGTCGTCACCACCACGTATCGGTGGAGCGTCACTGGTGCCTATGCGCTGCCGCCACCGGCTGTGATCGTCGATGGCGTGGCGCACGCCGCCGGCCTGCCACAGGTCTGGGTGATCGAACCGACGGTGCCATGACGACGCCCGCCTGCGATGTCTGGAGGGTCTCCCGGATGCAGATACGTGCCTGGGCGTTCGGTGCCACGCTGGCCCTGTGCCTGATGTGGTGCGGCCTGGTGCCACTGAGTGCCACCGCTGCCGTGCCGCCGCCGCCCGTGCCGCTCGATGATGCGCCATTCGGCATCAACAGCCACCTGGCCACCCGTACGTTCGATCTGACGGTGATGCAGACGGCAGCCGACCGCGTGGCGCAGTCGGGCGCTGGCTGGGCGCGCGAAGATATCCACTGGTTCCGCATCCAGCCGCAGCCCGATGTCTGGGATTGGGAGTTCACCGATCGTGCGATCGCGTTGCTGCACCAGCGCGGCATCGCCATCGTCGCCGTGATCGGGCATCCGCCAGGCTGGGCGACGCCGTGGCGCCATGATCCCAGCGCCGGTGTGTCGTTCTATGCCCCCGATCCGCAGCGTTTCGCGCAGTTCGCCACCGCCGTCGTCACCCGCTATCGTTCGGTCATCACCCACTGGGAGATCTGGAACGAGCCGGATAACGTCCATTTCTGGAAGCCGGCCCCCGATGCCCGTGCGTATGCCACGCTGCTGAAGTGGGCGTCGGCCGCGGTACGCCGCGCCGATCCGGCAGCCCGCGTCATCTTCGGCGGGATCAATCCGTTCGATACCAGCTTTCTCGGCACTGTCGCCGCCGAGGGCGCATGGTCGTCGTTCGACATCCTGGCGATCCATCCCTACGTCAATCCGCGCTCGCCCGAACAGGGCCAGCTCGAACGCGCTGCCGACGCGGTACGTACGGTGATGGATCGCTATGGCACACGGCCGCTGTGGGTCACCGAAATTGGCTGGTCGAGCGGCGTGGGCGACCGTCAGCCCGACGACAGCATCGACGAATCCGATCAGGCCGACTACCTGGTCCGCGCGTTGCTGTTGCTCTGGCAGGCGGGCGTCGAACGCATCTTCTGGTATACCCTCAAGGACGATCCAGGCAACCCGTACGGCCTCATCGCCGAGGGCCGTGGCTATGCCGATTACTCGCGGCCCAAACCAGCCTGGTATGCATTTCGTCACCTCAGCACCCTGCTGCGCAATACCCACTTCGTCGGGCTGCGTGACCTCTATCAGCGTACCGTGGTGTTCGACTTCGAAAACCTCGGGAGCTGGCGCGTCGGCGACCAACCCAACGGGACCCTGACGGCGACCGGCGCCGCGCGCTTCGCTGGCCGCAGCGCCGCACGCCTCGCGTATCACTTCCCATCATCGTCAAATGATTATGTCGTGTTTCGCCGTGAGAAGCCCATCCCGTTACCGAACGGCACGCGCATGCTGGGGCTCTGGGTCTACGGCGACGGCAGCGGCCACACGCTGAAGGCATGGCTGCGCGACGACACCGGCGAGATTCTGCAACTCGCGCTGGGGCTGGTCGGGCCGGCGGGATGGCGGTTCCTCAGCGCAGCGCTTCCGGCGACCGTCCCGCCATGGGACCGCATCACCGCGGGGGACGACGGGCGCTTCAGCGAGCGTCTCTGGCTCGAAGCGCTGGTCCTCGACGACCAGCCCGACGATGTACGTGGCGCCGGGGTGATCGTGGTCGACGAACTGACCGCGGCGCGAGGCGTCGAGGCATACAATCTGCAGCTGCGTGGCGCCGACCGCGACATCGACATTGTCTGGTCGCCAACGCCGCTCACGGTGTCATTTGCCAGCCAATCGGCCACCGCCACGATGAGCGACTGGCGCGACGCACCGCAGCGCATCGTGCGCGACGCGCGGGGCCAGCTGGTGGTGCGCAGCGGGCCGACGCCGCGCATCATCGAACATCAGCGCTGACGCGGCTCAGCCTGGCGATGGCGGATCGGCAGGCGGCGTGAGGCGTACCGTGCGGCTCGTGCCAAACTTCATCGTCTTCTGGCCGTCGCTCGACAGCTGGCCACCCTGCCGCAGGCGCTCAACCTCCTGTTGCATCTGTTGCGCCAACGCTGCCTCGCCCTGATTGAGCAGGCGCGTCACCGCACTCTGCAGGCGGTTCGTCGCCGACGCCACATCGCCAGCCGCCAGATCAGCCAACGCGCGCGTCTGCAGGCGAAATGCGCTGACCTTTTCGGCGACGTTCATCACCGTCGGATTGATGACACGTGCAGCAGCCGCATCGGCGGTGACATCGAGCAGCACCTCGGTGCGCTCGCGCACATCGGTGCGGCCCAGCAGCGGGATATCGCACTGAATCTCAGCCGTCGCGATGCGGTAGGTCCCGGCCGGGCGTGGTTCGATGAGCAACTCGACCAGCAGTGCCCGCCCCGTCGCGCCGTCAATTTCGCCGAGCGGCACAGTGACATCGCGTGGCGCCGTCGGCTGGATGGGCAGCTGCGAGATCAGTGGCACCACCTGCCATGCCGCGCGCACCGACACCCCCTGCACCGTCCGCAGCGTCAGCACTGCGCGCTGGATGCTGGCCGACTGCGCCTGGCGCACCGCACCCGAGAAGAAGCCATCGATCTGTTCGGGTGCGCTGATGGCATCGGCAGTGCCGGCGGAGCGATTGCCCAGCTCGATCATCAGGTCCTCGTTCCAATCGCGACCGAGGCCGAGGGCAGTGATCGAGACCTGTTGCCGACCAGCCTCGTCGGCCACCTTGAGGCAATCTTCCTCGCCCTCTGTCTGGCCGTCCGTCAGAATGATCATGCGGCGCAGCTGGCTCGCGTTGCTGCGCCCCAGCTGTTCGAGCGCCCGGCTCATCGCCGGCGCCATGCGCGTGCCGCCATCAGCGCGGATCTTGTCGATGCGGCGGCGCATCGCACCACCGTCGCCCACCGTCTCCAGCGGCACATCGACGCGCGTACGGCGCTCGAAGCTGATCACCGTCGCCATGTCATCGGGCGCCAGTGCCCCGATCGCGCGCTTCAGCGCATCGCGTGCATGGCCGATCTTGGCCCCGGACATCGAACCGCTGCGGTCGAGCACAAACGCCACGCTCAGCGGCATGCGCAACTGTGCCGCACTGGCACCCGGGCGCAGCTCGATGAGCAGCGAGAGCACCTGAGCCACCGCCGCCGCATGCATCTTCGGCTGGCTCGCCGTCGTGCGCACATCGATCAGGGTCGTCATCACCACACTCCCACATTCACACGGCACGTGTCGTCGAAGCGCGCAGCAGCGCAGCACTCAAGCCGACACCACCTCGATCTCGACCTCGCCGATGCGCACGCGATCGCCGGTGCGCAACGGATGCGCCTGCTGTGCCACCAGCGCCGTACCATTCACTCGGGTACCGTTCTTCGAACCGACATCGATGATCACCAGATTCCCGGCCTGGCGTTCGATCCGCGCGTGCGACCGCGACACCAGCCCACGATCCCGTTCGGCCAGATCGATGTCCGGGAAATGCTGTCGCGCCGGATCGCGCCGCCCTATCGAGGCCGGCAGCCGGTCGAGCTGTTGCTGGGCGGTGCCGCGCGGCGAGATGATGCGCACCATGACCGGCCCGCCTTGCACCAGGCGAGCGCCGCAATGGGCGCAAAACCGTGCACCGGGCTTGATGACATGGCGGCACTGTGGGCAACGTGGTGGTGCGATGTCGACCGGTGCGTCGGGGCGCACCACTGGCTGGGCGCGCGTCTCGGCGGCAGGTGGCGCCGGCGGAACGCGCGGCGGCGGCGGCGCCGCACGGC
>CAIQIY010000556.1 GCA_903871975.1 uncultured Chloroflexota bacterium
CCCGAAACTTTACGTCGCACCCGGTCGCGGTGCCGCCATGGTGCCGTTCACCGACAGCCCCAAATCTGTGCGCCGCGATGCGTGCGGTATGGTGTGCCACGGGCACCTGTCGAACCGAATGGTAATGAAATGGCGTCGTGCACCGCCATCGTCTCGGATGATTGGTACAGCAACGCAGCAGAAGACGGTGGCAGCGCATCCACCGGGGCATCACGGCGATGCGATCCCTGCAGCCCGAGGAGCATGCCGGCATGCTGCACGACCATGCTACAATCCGGGGCACCACCGAACGCCCGGTGCCGGGCACCATGCTGCCGCCAGCAGCGCGTCACGCCGACGATGTCGCGGATGGCGCGTCGGCAACCAACGCATCCGGCAGCACCCGCCTCGCTTCGCGGCGCATGATCACCAACTCGAGGAGGCACCTGATGGCTTCACGTCTCGTGCGAATCGGCGTCCTGGGCGCCGGCCCGATCGCCCAGGCCGCGCACCTGGACGCCATCCGGAAGGCGCACAACGCCGAACTGTACGCCCTGTGCGATGCAGCGGCCGACCTGCTCGAGCGTGTCGCGGCGATTCACCAGCCCACGATGTGCTTCACGTCGTTCGATGAACTGCTCGCCGATCCGCTGGTCGACGCCGTCGTCATCGCCACGGCCGATGCGTTTCACGTTCCGCTGGCGCAGCGCGCGCTGGCCGCCGGCAAACACGTGCTGATCGAGAAACCATTGGGCATGACCATCGAGGAATGCGACGCGCTGCACCACTGGCTCGGCGATCGCCGGCTGGTCGTGCAGATCGGGCACAACCGGCGGTTCGATCCGGGATTCACGGCGGCACAGCACTTCGTGCGCCATGAACTCGGTGCAGTGTTGGCGATGAAGGCCTGGTATCACGATTCGGCGTTTCGCTATGTGATGACCGACAATCTGCAGCCACCGATCATCACCAGCGACCACCGCATCCAGCCATCCCTGGCCCCCAAAGGTGATCGACCACGCTATCTGCTGCGAACACACGGCAGTCATCTCATCGATACCGCGCGATTCCTCGCAGGCGATATCGTGCGAGTGCAGGCGCAACGACGTATCAGCGGCGGCAGCCACTGCTGGTTCATCGCGGTCACCTTCGCCGAGGGGGCGCCCGGCCATCTCGAGCTGATCGTACCGGTGCAGGGAGACTTCGAGGAAGGGTTCCAGATCTTCGGTGAGCACGGCAGCGTGACGGGGCGGCTACCGCTGGTATGGCATCACCGCTCCAGCCACGTCGAGTGCTTTCGCGCCGCCGATCGCACCTATCAGCGGGTACTCGGCGAGGATTCGCATACCTGGCGGCGGCAGATCGAAGGCTTTGCCGCCACCATCAACGGCAGCGCTGCACAGCATGGCGCCACACTGGGCGACGGCATCGCCACACTACGCGTCCTGATCGCCGTCGCCGAGTCGGCAGCACGTGGTGGTTGCGCGGTGGACCCGGCCGAGATGAGCGGCGGGCTCGAACGTATCGCAGAATCTGACTGAACCATCAGCACGGGTTCACGCATGGGTCTTCAGGCAGCAGCGGGCCCATCGCCGGGCCGGCAGCATGGCAGCATCCGCCACACAGATACGCGAATGACGGCACCCATCAGCGCGTTCCAGTGATCAGCACCTCGCTGATGGCGGCGAAATCACGCCCACCATGATCGGTACTGTCCTGAATCGTGATCCACATGTTACGTGTCGTGACCGGTGGATTGATTGTGATGGTCTGCAGTTCCGGCGCATCGCGCAACGGCACGTCGAGATACTCCGTCTCGCTGAACTGGATGCGAACGCGCGTCACGCGTCGATTCTCGAGAAACCGATTGCTCCCGTCGTTCGGATCGATCTTGGTATAGCCAGTGACCAGATACACGTTGCGCACCGTCACATCGGTATCAAAGGCGAACGCCAGCCACTGGCCGATCCCATCACCCGGCACACGCCACGCCGTCTCGACTTGACCATCGATCAGCATCTCCGGTGCGAACGACACGGGCGCGCCGGCAGCGTCCTGGCCATCCGGTGCGCTGGCACTCGCGCCGACCGCTGCAGGCACCAGGGTCACGATCTCTGCTGGCGCGCCCTGCGGCTCGGACGCCACCGTTGGTACGGCGGTGAGGCGTGGTGCCCGGGTCAGCGTCGGCCGCGGCGCCGGTGTCGGCAGCGGAGCGCTGGTCGAGGTCGGGGCTCCGGGTGCGAGTGTCGCTCGCGGCGATGGCGCAGCACGCACGTCCCCCGGTATCGCAGGTGACGGCGTCGGGGGGCCGGCAACGGTGCGTGGGTCCGTGGACAGCAGCGCCGA
>CAIQIY010000557.1 GCA_903871975.1 uncultured Chloroflexota bacterium
CGGGCACGCCGGCGAGCGCGTCGGCGGTGAGCGGCTCCTCGGGCACGCTGGCGAGCGCGTCGGCGGTGGGCGGCTCCTCGGGCACGCCGGCGAGTGCGTCGGTGGTGAGCGGCACACCATCAGCCGACGGCGGCTGCGGCCAATCGACGCCCCAATGCTCAGGAGCAGCCGAATCAGCAGTCGACGCTGCCGCCTGCAACTCATCGTACGTCGTAGCGACATCGAGCAAGTCGCGCGCGAATGGCGAGGGCAGACGCGTCGTCGGCGGCGGCACGACGGCAGCTGCCCCGGTCGCCGTGCGTCGTTGCCGGTCGCTGGCGACCGGCGGCGGCGCCACGCGTTGCGGCGGAGGAGCCGATGGCGTGGCTGCCGTATTGCGCCGAGGCTCGCGCGGCGACGGCGACGGGGGAGTGCCGACCGCCGGCGCTGCAACCGAGGCGGCCGGCGGTTGTTCGGCCGGCGGCTGCGATGCAGATGTTGCAGGATCGCGCATCGTCGGCGACGGTGCGGTTGCGACTGCTTCGCTCACCGCAGGCGGGGCGGCGGGATGACGCGGCTCCTCGATCGTCAGGCGATCAGCCTCGGCGACCTCAAGGGGTGTGAACTCGCGAGTGATCGACTCGCGGCGTGCTGTCGGGCGGGGCGCGACTGGCGGCGCAGGGGCGGTTGGTGGTGGTGGTGGTGGTGGATCCGGTATTTCACCGCCCAGGTGCGCCAACCCGGCGCGGGCGATTGGATGCTGCGGGTCGATCTCCAAAACCTGCCGCAGTGCAGCGCGCTGCAACTCCGGATCGTCGATCGTCCCGCTCAGCCACAACCAGGCCGACGCATTACGCTCGTCGATCTCGAGCAATCGCATCAACAGCATGCGGCCATACTCGCGGCGTCCCGCCCGAACAGCCACGATGGCGGCCTGCAACAGGCGTGCGATCGTATCTTTGCGGCTAGGCTGTGGCATATCCGACATACGCAACCGTTCCGGGAACCATCGCTGGCGCCCGCCTATCCGGCACCTCGTATCCGCTGGCCAGCGTTGATGTCAGTATCGCACTACCACGCCACGTACGCAACCCTGAAGCGAGCTGTCTGCTCGACCGGCGGGCACGTTGAGCACGCAGGCCATGCGCGGGACAGTCGCGCCGGCAGGGCGCACTGGCGCTCAGCGCTCACGCGCCGCGGCCAACATCGGCACGCAATGCCGCCACCAGTGGCACGACCTGCCGGATGTGCTCGAGTTGGTACAATCCCGGCTGATCACGTAGCGGCTCGGTCTGCTCGTGGGCCCAGGTCGTGTGGTATGGCAGATACACCGCCTGGCCGCCGATCGCCAGCACCGGCAGAATATCGGAGCGCGGCGAATTGCCGATCATCACGAACCGTTCAGCGGCGATCGCATGATCGCGCAGGATGCCGCGATACGTCACCGGTGTCTTCTCGCTGACGATCTGGATGTGGCGAAACCATTCGGCCAGGCCCGAACGCGCCAGCTTGGCCTCCTGGTCGAACAGATCGCCCTTGGTGATCAGCATGAGGCGCACCTGTGGTGCAAGCGCGGCGAGCACCTCGGCCACGCCGTCGATCACCTGCACCGGCGCCTGGCTCATCTCGCGGGCGAACTCGAGCACCTGGCCGATCTCGGTACCGCTGATGCGTCCGTCCGTCAGCTCGATGGCGCTCTCGATCATCGAGAGCGTGAAGCCCTTGATGCCATAGCCAAAATGGCGCAGGTTGCGGATCTCGACATCGTAGAGTCGCCGGTCGATCTCTTCGGCCGAGCAGTATGGTGCCAGCAACGCGGCGAAACGTTGCTGTACCGAATTGAACAGTGGTTCGTTGTGCCACAGCGTATCATCGGCATCGAACGCGACCACCAGATCGTCGGCGCTGGCATGCCGCAGCATCACGAATACGCCTCGTCCAGAATCTCGACGATGTGACGCACACGCATCGCACTGCCACGCTGGCGCAACCCGCCGGCCAATTGCAGGTGACACCCCGGATTCGCTGTCACGATCACCGCAGCACCTGTCGCCTGCGCATGATCGAGCTTGCGTGCCCCGAGCTGTGCCGCCATCGCTGGCTGCGTGACGTTATAGACTCCGGCCGAGCCGCAGCACAGCGCAGGCTCGTGCATCTCGCACAGCTCGAGCCCCGGAACGGCGCGCAAGAGCCGCCGTGGCGCGGCGCTGATGCGCTGGGCGTGCGCCAGATGGCACGGCTCCTGGTAGGTGACGCGCACCGGCAGCGACCGCAGACCGGTGGTATCGAGGCCGAGGCGATCGAGGTATTCGCTGACGTCACACACCTGTGCCGAGAATTGCGCCGCGCGATCGCGCCAGGCCGGATCCTCGTGCAGCAAGTGACCGTACTCCTTGAGCGTCGAGCCACAGCCGGCGGCATTCACGATGATCGCATCGAGTGCCAGGCCGGTGAACGCGGCGATATTGCGACGCGCCAGCTCGCGTGCGCCGGCCAGGTCGCCGCTGTGCGCGTGCAACGCACCACAACAGCCCTGCTCGGGCACCAGCACCACGCGGCAGCCATTGCGACGCAACACCCGGATCGTGGCGGCATGCACCCCACTGAATGCCGTCGACATGATACAGCCCGTCAGCAACCCGACAGTCGCACGCTGCTGACCGATCGCCGGCAGGATCTGTCCGTCGGCGGTGGTGAACCGATCACTCATCGCGGGGAGCAGCTGCTCGGTCTCGGCGAGCCGCATCACGCGCAACAGCCCGCTGCGCCGCGCGAGCCACTGCAGCCCACTGCGCTGATACAACCAGAGCAGTCGGGCGAACCCGCGGAACAGCGCCATGGAGCGGAATAATCCGGCGAACACCAGCCAGCGCAACAGCCGAATCGGTGCTGCATGTGCCGGCAGGCGTTGTTCGGTGCGCGCTGCCTCGATCTGGGCGCGCGACGCCTCGAGCAGCGTGCCGTACTGCACGCCACTCGGACAGACTGCCTCGCAGGCGCGGCAATTCAGGCAGCCGCTCATCTGCTGCTGAAATACCTGGCTCTCAAGCCCGATTCGACCGTCATGGACCGCCTTCATCAGCCAGATGCGACCGCGTGGCGACGCCGCCTCGAGGCCCGTCTCGCGGTAGGTCGGACACGACGAGAGGCACAGGCCACAGTGAACACATGCGGTGAGCAGCGCATCGGTGGGTGCGTCGGCGCCCTGAAAGGCCACACGCCCATCCTGCCCGGAGGTCGTCGTCATATCGGCTCCCGGAATTCGCACCATCCGCCGCTGGTGTCGGCAGCGGCTCGCCGGACGGTGCACAGCCATCATCACTGACACGCGGCCAGCATGCCGCCAGCACCATCACATCGCGGGCAGCGCACCACACACCACTGGATTCTGCAACGTCCCCAGGCCATCGATGGCGATCGTGACGACGTCGCCAGCCGCCAGTGAGAATGCGTCGGGCGGCACGATGCCAGTCCCGGTCAGCAACACCACTCCGGCGGGGAACGCGTTCTCGCGCCCGAGGTAGGCGATCAGGTCGCTGAATCGCCGCACGATGCGCCCAGTGCTGACCGTGCCGGTGAATGCGGCTGTGCCGCCCCGCTCGATCGTCAGCGTGATCGTGAGGCTCGTCGGGTCGGCGACCGCATCGGTGAGCGTCACCAGGCCGCCGAGCGCGCAACAGCGCTGATAGAGCTTGGCCTGCGGCAGATACAGCGGATTCTCGCCCTCGATGTCGCGTGAACTCATATCGTTGCCGATGACAAACCCGACCAGCTCGAGCGCCGGATTGACCACCAGACCAAGTTCGGGCTCGGGAACATTCCAGCGCGAGTCGGCCCGCACGGCGACCGCCTCGAACGGGCCGACCGTCCGGCTGGGCGTCGCCTTGAAGAAGATCTCCGGGCGTTCGGCGGTGTATACCCGATCATAGACACCGCTGCCGGCCGATTCGGCTTCGCGGGCATGGCGGCTGCGCTCGTAGGTGACGCCGGCAGCCCAGACCTCCTGGAGGTCGATCGGGCGCGCCAGGCTGATCGGCGCGTGCGCAGCCGGGCGATCGGTGTCGGCCAGCGTCGCCAGGGGCGTGCGTCCGGCGATGAGCGCACCCAGCTGCGTGGCACGATTCGTGCGGCCGACCGACCAGCGCAGGAACGCGGACATGGCCGGCCAGAGATCGCTGGCATCGTAGAGCTGGCCCGCATGCACGACGCCGAAGCCGATGCCGCGGGCCGGATGGTGGAACTGGCAGACAGCCGTCATGGGATCGACTCCTCATCACTCATCGTCGGCGCCTATCACGTGCAGTGGGGCACCATCACGGGGGCCGCGCCACCAGCCGGCGGCACTGTCGCGACCCCACGCCGGCCCCGGCACCTGGCGCCAGTCGCGCTGCCAGCCGGCGGCGATGCGCTGCTCGATCGCCGGCCAGCCGGGGACCCCGGCCGTCGCATCGGCATGCTCGACGCTGCACGCACCGACGGCGACGGCAGCATCGAGCGACTGGCTCAGGCCGAAGCCCCGCAGCACGCCCATCAACAACCCAGCGATCGCCGCGTCGCCGGCGCCATTGGTTCCGACGACATCGGCGGGGTATGCGGGCACCCAGAGCTCACGATCGGCCCAGGCAGCCGCATCGCGCGGCGCCGCATGCCCTGCGGCAGCGATGCGCGCCGCCGAAGCGCTGCACAGGTACAGGCCACGCGCGCCGCACTTGAGCACGACCAGCGCCGGCCCCATGGCCAGCAGCGACCGGCCCAGCGCGGCGACATCGTGCGCCGGCAGCAGGCTGGCGGCATCGCCGTGTGCCGTGACCTGC
>CAIQIY010000558.1 GCA_903871975.1 uncultured Chloroflexota bacterium
AGGTGATCAACCTCTTCGAGCGGTTGCAGGACGAGTTCAACCTCACCTACATCTTCATCGCCCACGACCTGTCAGTGGTCCGGCACATCTCCGACCGGGTGGCGGTGATGTATCTGGGCAAGGTGGTGGAGCTGGCCGAGGGGCGCAAGCTCTACAGCGTGCCGCGGCATCCGTACACCCAGGCATTGCTGTCGGCGGTGCCGATCCCTGACCCCATGGTCGAGCGCAAGCGCCGACGCATCATCCTCGAGGGTGATGTGCCGAGCCCGATCAATCCGCCGTCGGGGTGCCACTTTCACACTCGGTGCCCGATCGCGTTCGAGCGCTGCAAGCAGGAAGAACCACCGTTCATCGAGTACGAGCCGGGGCATTTTGCGGCATGCTGGCGCGCCAGCGAGTCGATCGAGCTGATGGAACGGGCGGCGACGGTGGCACAGTCGGCCGCGTTCGTGCGCCCGACGGTGAGCGGCACATGATGCGCTGAGCACCGCTCGCACCACACGCCGGCCGCCGCCCCGGCGTGTGGCGAACATGCGGGACCACGGTGTCCGCCGGGTGCGATTGCGGCACCACGATGATTGAGCCACGGGAACCATCACACCATGACCAGCGAACGTTCCGTCTATCTCGACTACGCTGCCACGACGCCGATCGATCCTGCCGTGCTGGCGGCGATGATCGCGCAATTGGAGGCGGGTGCGGCCAATCCCTCGAGCATCCATCGCGCCGGTCGGCGGGCGCTCGCGGCGCTCGACGGCGCACGCGAGGCGGTTGCTGCGGTACTCGGCGCAACCCCCCGCGAGATCATCTTCACGGCGAGTGGCTCGGAGAGCGATAATCTGGCGCTGAAGGGGATCGCGCGGGCGCTGCGGCGCGCCGGGCGGGGGGCGCACCTGGTCGTCAGTGCGATCGAGCATCATGCGGTGCTACATGCGGCGGTGGCGCTTGAGCGCGAAGGCTTCAGCGTGACGACCGTGCCGGTCGATCGCGATGGGCTGGTCGACCCGGCGGCGGTGGCTGCGGCCGTGCGCGACGACACGGTGCTGGCATCGGTGATGCTGGCGAACAACGAGATCGGCACCATCCAGCCGATCGCCGAGATCGCGGCGCGCTGCCAAACGCGCGGCGTCCTCGTGCATAGCGATGCCGTCCAGGCGGCAGGTGCGCTATCGCTGGACGTCGATGCGCTGGGGGTCGCCGCATTGACGATCACGGCACACAAGGTTCATGGCCCACCCGGCATCGGTGCGTTGTATGTCCGGCGTGGTACACCCATCGAGCCGCTGGTCGACGGCGGTGGGCAGGAGCGTCGGCGGCGTGCCGGCACCGAGCCGGTCGCGGCGGCGGTGGGCATGGCGCTGGCGCTGCAGCTGGCCGAGCAACGCCGCGCAGCGACTGCGGCGCACTGCCGGCTGATGCGTGACCGGTTGATCACAGGATTGCTGGAGCGCGTCCCGCACAGCTGGTTGAATGGTCATGCGACGCAGCGCCTGCCGAACAATGTCAACCTGGGGTTCGCCGGCATCGAGGGCGAGAGCATGCTGCTGCTGCTGGATCAGGCCGGCATCGCGGCCTCGAGCGGCGCCGCGTGTTCCGCCGGCTCGCTCGAGGCCTCGCATGTCTTGCTGGCACTGGGGCTCGACGAACGTCGTGCGCTTGGCTCGTTGCGCCTCAGTGTCGGCCGCGCAACCAGCGCCGATGATGTGCAGTATGTGCTGGAACAAGTGCCGCCGATCGTCGCCCGCCTGCGCAGCTTCAGCGCCTGACGGCCTCGCCGCGCGTCACGATTCTACGGCGGTGAACTCCAGCGTCACCTCGACGGTATCCTCGACCTCGACGAACCCACCGATTGATGGCGGATCGAAGCCATAATCCGACATCACGACCGTGCCGACCGCGGTGCCGGTGACGGTGTCGCCGTCGAGCACGCCGGTCACAGCAAACGTCGCCGGCCGGGTGATGTCGCGAATCGTCAGCTCGCCGACCAGCTCGAATTGCACTTCTTCGCCATCGGTGTACTGCTCGGGCAGCCCGCTGGCGCTGGTCGAGACGAATCGCGCGATCGGGAAGCGCGCCGACTCGAGCCACTCGTTGCGAATACGGTTGTCGCGCCGCGGATCGTCGCTGGTCAGGCTTGCCAGATTGACGGTGATCTCGGTCACCTCGCCCGTCGGCTGGCCGTCAGTGGTGAACCGGAAGCTGCCTTCGATCTCCTGCGTGACGCCGATCGCCCGGAAGGGCAGATTCTGCCGCAGAAAAATCTCCTGCACCGCATACGACGCCGTCGTCTGCTCGGGTACGATCCGGAACTCGCGGTAGCCAGCCGTCGCCTCGGGCGCGGCAGTCGCCTCGGGCGCGGCGGTCGCCTCGGGCGCGGCAGTCGGTTCGGGCATGGCAGTCGGTTCGGGCATGGCAGTCGGTTCTGGCATGGCAGTCGGTTCTGGCATGGCGGTCGGTTCGGGCATGGCAGTCGGTTCGGGGGCGGCAGTCGCCGCAGGAGCGGCAGGCGCTGCCACCGGAGCAGCGCCACACGCAGGCAGCGTCCACGTCAGGATCACGCCCAGGAGCACCAACATCGTCCAACGTCTTGGCATCACGACACCCTCCTCAGTCCACTGCATCCATCACACACTGCTACGACGGCGGCCGACAGCGAGTCGCATCGGCATGTGAGACGCAGATGAGAATCAGGTATGCAACGCCGCTCACGACGGGTGGTACCCCTACTCGTGCGCAGCCGCGACCGTACGCTGTGCCACCAGCGCCTCGAAACGATCGATATCATCGCGGATCAACGCCAGGCTCGCGCGCCAGAAGTCGATCGAGCGGATGTCGATGCCCATGCGCTGCGCCAGTTCCGCCGCATCGGCGGTACCAGTCGTCGCCAGCAGCGCATCATAGCGTTCGTCGAATGATGCGGGATGCTGTTGACGCAGCGCATACAGGCCGAGGCCAAACAGCAGGCCGAACATGTAGGGATAGTTGTAGAACGAGCGGCTGCCGCTGTAGTAATGGCCTTTCACTGCCCACATCTTCGGATGCAGCGTCGCATCATCGATGGCATCACCATAGGCGTCGCGTTGTGCCGCGAGCATCACCTGATCGAGCTCGGCGATCGACAGGGCCCGGCTGCGACGCCCATCGAACACCGCGCGTTCGAACGTGAAGCGGCTGGTGATGTCGATGACAACCTGCGTCGCGCCAGCCAGCGACGCCTCGAGGATCTCGAGCTGCCCATCGGCGTCAGCGCGTTCGAGCGCCGCATGCCTGACGATCGTCTCGCAGAAGATGCTGGCCGTCTCGGCCAGCGTCATCGGCGTCTCCTGGTTGAGCAGTGGCTGATCCGCCAGGTTGAGGTTGTGGTATGCATGGCCCAACTCGTGTGCCAGCGTCAGGACGCTCTTGATCGTCGGCGTGTAATTGGCCAGGATGCGCGACTCCGTGCCACGCAAGCGCATGCAGAATGCGCCATCGACCTTGCCGGCACGCGGCTCGGCATCGATCCAGCCTTCGGCGAAGGCGCGTTCGGCGAGCTGGCGCAGCCGCGGCGAACGCTGGCCGAACTGTTCGAGGATGAACGCCTGCGCGGTGGCATATGGCCAGCCACGGCCACCATCGCCGACCGGCGCGAACACATCGTACCAGGCCAGCTGCGGCACCCCCAGCAGGCGCGCCTTGGCGCGCAGATAGCGACGGAAGTCGGGGAACGCCTCGCGCGCGGCCTGCAGCATGGCGTCGAGGGTCGCAGCGTCGATGGCGTTATCAAACAACGACGTAGCCAGCGGTGTCTCCCAGCCGCGCCGTCGGGCCAGGACACCCACCTGCCCCTTGATGGCGTTCAGCGCGGCAGCCAGCGGCACTGCCGCACGCTCCCAGGCGGCGAGTTCGGCCTCGTGGGCGCGCCGGCGCACCGCGCGATCGGCAGAACCGGCCAGATTGCGGATCGCGCTCATCGGCAGCTCGCGACCATCGGGATCGAGCGCCACGCTCAGCTGCGAGGTGACCGTGGCGTGCAGCTGGCTCCAGGCGAGCGCACCGGTCAGGTTGAGCTCGGCAGCCAGCGCTTCTTCGTCCGGCGACATCTGGTGTGCCGCACGCTGCTGTGCGCGCCGCAGCACGCCGGCACGCGCCGCCGCCATCGGCGATGCTGCGACCAGTGCCGCGAGATCGAGCGTGCCGATCCACGCAGTGTAGCGGGTACCGAGCTGCGTCAGCCGCATCACCTGCTGTTGCAGCGCACTGTACAGCGACTGCGCCTGCGCGTCGCGCGAATCGGTCGCGACGAAGGCGTAGATGTATGCCTGGATCGTGCGTGCCTGCTCGAGCGCTCGCTCCAGCGCAACCGTCGCCGGCTCGAACGCCGCCAGGCCCAGGTCCGAGTGTCGTTCGAATGCCACCAGCGCCTCATCGATCACCTGGATCAACGACGCCTCGGCTGCCAGATACTCGGCCGAGCCCGGTGCCGGAAAGACTGCGGTCATGTCCCAGTGCGGCAGTGGCGCCGCCGGTACGTCAGCATCATTCATGGTATGATCACCAGCGTTTGTGCGATTGGTCACAACGTGTCACGCGAGACTGTTCCGACGGCGACGAGGAGCGCATTCATGGCAGAGCACCCGACCCTTCCGCGGCGCATCACCCTGCTCGACGGCCGCAGTGTCACCTTGCGGCCGCTCAGCGCCAATGACGGCATGGCACTCTACCAATTCGGCTGTTCATTGCCCGACGACGACTGGCACTATCTCCAGAGCGACCTGCGCAGCCTCGACACCACTACACGCCTCGTGAATGCGCGTTCTGCCGAACACTGGCGGCAGCTCGTAGCCGCCGCCGACGACGGCACGATCGCGGCGTACGCCTCGGCGCGCACGCTCCCCGGCCGCTCGAGCCACGTCGTCACCTTGCAGACGATCGTCACCGGCGGGTGGCGGCATGTCGGGCTCGGCACCACCGTCGCACACGCGATCGTCGCCGCAGGCCGTGCGCTCGGCGGCCGCAAAGCCACCGTCGACATGGTCGACGCCCAGAACGACGGCCGGTCGATCTTTGCGCGCCTCGGATTCATCGTCGAAGGCACGCTGGTCCGACACGCGCGCGGCCGCGACGGGCGCCAGTACACCATCCTGGTGATGGCGGCGCCGCTCGACTGAGCGGCACACCGCTGCGGGGCGGCGGCGC
>CAIQIY010000559.1 GCA_903871975.1 uncultured Chloroflexota bacterium
CGCCGCGCGCTCGTCGTCGCCGCTCGCCACGCTGCGTCGCAGGGCGGCGATGTTGCGGGCGAAGAACCAGGTGATCAGGCTGCCGAAGGCGGCGAGGCCGATCAGCCCGGTGCGTTGCGCCACCGCCAGATACACGCTCGACACGCCCGCCACCAGATCCAGCTCGGGGGCCTGGCCGAAGCCGATGCCGAAGAATGGGTAGGCCTGGATGACGGCCAGGGCATTCTGGTACTCGGCCAGCCGCATCTGGTTGGCCTGGTCGCGGAATTGGACGCCGGCGACGACGCGCTCGACGAACTGCTCGCCGACGCCGACGCCGATGAGCAACACGGCGGCGAGCGCCCCACCGCCCAGGATGGCCCACCACAGCCGACGATAGCGCAGCGTCGCGACATACATGGTGGCGACGATCAGGCCGCCGAGTGCTGCGCGCGAGTAGGTGAGGAACAGCGCGATCCCGATGAGCAGCGACGCGACGGTGATGATCGACCGGCGGAACAACGGGCGCTCTGCCACGAGTTGCGTCGCGGTCAGCGCACCGACGAGCGCCAGCATGCCGCCGAAGCTGTTGGGATCGACCGCCAGGCCGATGGCACGCTCAAGGCCGCTGGTGTCGTCTTCGACGTAGCGCAGCACGCGCCCACTCTCGGGGTAGCCGATGCGCCCGAGCGTGACCAGCGCCCGCAATGCGAGTTCGTCGGGCAGCACGTACAGCACCAGGCCGACGAGCGCGGCACCGGTGCCGGCGATGATCAGGCAGCGCAGCGCCCAGCGCACGCCGGCGCGGTCGCGAATCACGTTGAGGATGCTGAAGAAGCAGAGTGTGGCGATGATGAACTTGGCGTAGTTGTGGATCAATGCGCCGTCGGGGGCGAGATTCGAGCCGATGAGAAACGAGATCAGCGTGAGGCCGAGGAAGCCGAGCAGGGGCAGGCCCAACGGTGACACGACCAGCCGCGTGCCTGGCGTGAGCACCAGGCGCGTCAGCCAGACGGCGGCCAGCGCGAGTGCAGCGAGCGTCAGCAGCGTCGGTGTGATGACCGCGCGGAAGGGTAGCGTCGCGAACGGGACGATCGTCGCGATGCTGATCAGCAGCGCCAACGCGACGCGCGCGTCGGTGAGGGTGGCATACGCCAACGCCAGGACGGGCAGCGCGATGAAGCCGGCCCAGAACGGCAGCCAGGTCACCAGTGCACCGATGCCGATGCCCAGGGCAACCGCGAGGATTCCTGCCGTCAGCGATGGGTGCAGCGATTGCCGATTCCTGTCAATCATGAGCCCTCGCAGGTGCATTCCACCATCGCCAGTGTACCATGGAGCCGATGCCGGGGAGGATCGATGGATGCTGTTGACCGTCGGCTGGTCGTGTCGCGGACCCTGAGGCTGCCGGCCTGGCTGCCGTTGGGCTGTGCCGTCGGCACGCTGGCAGCCGTCGCGTGGGCCTGCGGTGCACCACCCATGTTGGCGCTGGCGCTGGCCGGCGTGTTGCTGGTGCCCGGTGCCGCGCTGTTCGCGCACGATGATGTCGGCGCACCGGCGCGCTGGCTGGCCGGTTCGGCGGCCGTGCTCACGCTGGCGTTCCTGTGGGCGGGCGTGGCGGCGGCACCGCTGCGGCAGCCGGCATTGTTCGGCGGGCTGCTCGCCAGTGCGCTCGTGGCGGCTTGGCGGCGCCGTGGCTGGGTGACGGTGCGCATCGATGGTTGGCTGCCTGCCGGGCTGGTGCTGGTGGCACTCGTCGGCGCGTTGCGCGTGATACAGATCGCGCCGCTCGATGCGCCGGCATGGGTCGACGGCGTGCATCACACGCTGTTGGTGCGGATCGCCGCCGAACGCGGCCTGCCGCCGTGGGATCCGCGGCCATACCTGCCGTTCGCACCGCTGGCGTATCATTGGGGCTACCACGTGATCATCGCCGGCGCTGCAGTGCTCGGCGGCACCAGTGCAGCGCTCGAGTTGCCGCGAACGATGCTCGCCAGCGGCCAGGTGCTCGGCGTCGCGGTGGCAGTTGCGTGGGGCAGCGCCGCAGCGCTGATCTGGCAGCGCCGCAGCGCCGGCGTCGTGGCGCTGGCGCTGGTCGGCGTGGTGTCGATCATGCCGGCATATTACATCAGCTGGGGGCGCTACACCCTGCTCTGTGGCCTGGCGTTGGCGCCCGGCGTCATCGGTGCCGCCTGGCAGCCGGCGCAGCATCGCCGGCACGACATCGCACAGCTGGGCCTGTTGCTCGCCGGCCTGAGCCTGGTACATCTCCCGCTCACCCTGCTCGTCGGCGTCGGCGCGCTGCTGTTGCGCCTCACCCGGCGCCAGGCCGCCGGCCTGCTCGGCGCCAGCCTCGGCAGCGCCCTGCTCACCGCTCCCTGGCTGGGCATGCTGCTCGCCAACGCCGGCACACGACCCGACGATCTCGCCGGCAATCCGTGGTACAACCAGGTGCCCGTGGCGTTGCTGTACGCCGCCGGCAATCCATTCATCCTCGCCGTCGCTGCGCTGGCGGGATGCTACGGCATCGCCAGGCGCCGGCCCCTCGCCGCCGCACTCGTCCTGTGGTGTACCGCTGCCGTTCTGCTGGCCAATCCCACGCTGGTCGGCTTACCCTACCTGGCACTCGTCACCAACGAGTTGCTCGCCATCACGCTGTTCGCCCCGGCAGCATTGCTCATCGGCGGCGCGCTGCGCGCGCCCCGGCAGCGCATGGCGCGCCTCATCGGCGGCGCACTGCTCATCGGCATCGTCGGCCAGGGCGCCTGGGGCGCCCGCGACATCGTGCGGCGCGACACCATCGGCGCCACGCGCGACGACCTCGCTGCGCTGGCGTGGCTGGCGGCCAACACGCCGGGCGATGCACGGATCGCCGTCAACGCCGCACCCTGGCTCGGCCACGTGGCGCGCGGTGCCGATGGCGGCTGGTGGGCCCTGCCGCTCAGTGGGCGGCAGACCAGCGTGCCGCCCGTCGTGTACAACTACGGCCCCGGCGACATCGCCAGCGACCTGCGCCGCGAGGCAGCGGCGATCGGCCTCGAATGTGGCGACGCGCCGACCGCAGTCGAACGCGCGCGGCGCGCCGGCTACACCCACGTATACGCCAGCGATCGCGGTACCTGCTTTGTGCCGGCGGCACTCGTGGCACTGCCCGGCATCGAGCGTGTATTCGCCAACGACACGGTCGCCATCTATGCCATCAGCCGTGCGCCACACCTGCCCTGACGCCAGCGACCGCACCAGACCGCCATGCCGCACGCCGAGTCGTGGTATAGTTGGTGTGCAGCGCTTCACATCAACGGGGGCGTTGCGCCCACAAAGACGCGCCGACCGCGTCGTCGTGCGCATGCTGAAGGAGGGGAACCGTGCCGCTCACCCGACGAGAGTTTTTACGGTACGCCGCCACCGGAACCGGGATCGCCATCTACGCTGCCACCAGCGATACCACATTCGCCGCCGTTGCACCGGGGCCGGAAGTGTTCCGCATCCGTATCCTGCATACCAATGACCACCACGCGCGCATCGAGCCCGTCGACGGTTCGAGCGGCCCGCTGCATGGTGGCGTCGCGCGGCGCTGGCATCGCATCCAGAAGGTGCGCCAGTCGAAGCGCGGCCGCAACCTGTTGCTGCTCGACGCCGGCGACGTCTTCCAGGGCACCCTGTGGTTCAACCTGTACGATGGCCTGGCCGACCTCGAGTTCTACAACACCATGGGCTACGACGCGATGGCCGTCGGCAACCACGAGTTCGACCGTGGTCAGGCGACGCTGGCATCATTCGCCTCGCAGGCGCGCTTCCCGCTGCTCAGCGCCAACATGGTCGTCGACGCGACATCGCCACTGCACGGGCTGGTGCACCCATACATCACGCGCCGCATCGACAACGAGTGGATCGCGATCTTCGGTCTGACGCCCGAAGACACCGGCATCCTGAGCAATGCCGGCAGCGGTGTCAGCTTCACGCCACCGATTGAGGCCGCGAAGCGTGTCGTCGCCGAGCTGAAGGGCAAGGGGATCGACAAGATCATCGCGCTGACGCACGTCGGCATCCACGTCGATCGCCAGATCGCCGCACAAGTCTCCGGCATCAGCGTCATCATCGGCGGGCACAGCCACACCGCCATGGGGCCGATGGTGTCGCCGCCGGACGCAGCGCGGCCGTACCCCGAGCTCATCGCCAACCCCGAGGGTCTGCCGGTGGTCGTCGCCAGCGCCTGGGAGTGGGGCCGCTGGCTCGGCGACATCGCCATCGGCTTCGACCGACGCAGCCGCGTCGTGACGGTCGATGGCCCGACGATCGAGCTGATGGCCGACATGGAGTCGGACGCCGGCTTCGAGAGCCGCATCGCCGAGCTCAAGGCGCCGATCAGCGAGCTGCGCGCCCGCGAGATCGGCAGCGCAGCCGAGCAGCTCGATGGCAGCCGCGCGAATGTCCGCACGCGTGAGACCAACCTGGGCAACCTGGTGGCCGACGCGATGCTCGGCCGGGCGCGCAACGATGGCGCCCAACTGGCGATCACCAACGGCGGCGGCATTCGCGCCAGCATCGATGCCGGCGCAGTGACCGTCGGCGAGGTTCTCAGCGTCCTGCCGTTCGGCAACACCCTGGCGCGCGTCGACATGAGCGGCGAGCAAGTCCAGGCAGCACTCGAGAATGGCGTCAGCCAAGTCGAGAGTGGCGCCGGCCGGTTCCCGCAGGTCGCCGGGTTGCGCTTCTCGTGGGATCCCAGTGCAGCGGCTGGCGCACGGGTCACTGCCGTGCACGTGGCGACTGCCGATGGGTACACGCCGCTCGACGCGGCGGCGACCTACCGCGTGGTGACGAACAACTTCATGCTCACGGGCGGTGACGGCTACCGCTCGATCGCCGCGGGCCAGAATGCGATCGATCTGGGCTACATCCTGGCCGATGTGGTGGCCGATTACATCGCCGCCAACTCGCCGGTGGCGGCGACGGTCGATGGTCGCATCATCGAGGGGACCTCGCTCAGCGAGCCGGCGTCGGTCAAGCCGTAAGTCGCGCAGCGCCGTGTGCACCCGCAGGTTCCGGTTGTCGCCGGGGATTGCGGGTGTGCGCGGCTCCGACACGCTCATTCGGCTCCGTGGCGGTCGTAGTCGCCACGCTGCCCACCGCGCTTGCGCTGCAACGCGATCTGCTCGATCGTCATGCCACGATCGATCGCCTTGCACATGTCGTAGAGCGTCAGCGCGGTGGCGCTCACCGCCGTCAACGCCTCCATCTCCACGCCGGTCGGGCCGGTCGTGCGCACCGTCGCCTCGATGACCAACTGGTCGCCCGTCGCGGCAGGGTCGATCGTGATGGCGACATAACTCAACGCCAACGGGTGACACAACGGAATCCATTCGGCCGTGCGCTTGGCTGCCATGATCCCGGCGATGCGCGCGGTGGCCAGCACATCGCCCTTGGGCAGGGCGCCAGCCATGATCGCCGCCAGGGTCGCCGGCACCATGCGCAACACCCCCCGCGCCACCGCCTCGCGCTCCGTCGCCGGCTTCGCGCCGACGTCTACCATGCGCGCCCGACCGTGCGCGTCGAGATGGGTCAGTCCGTCACTCATCAGCTGCTCCTGTTCGTGACAAATTCGTTGGTTTCCCCCTTGAACCACTGTCTGCTATCGATTATAATACGGCGGTCATAGGGCATTGCTACGGTCGATCGTACTCAGCCGGGCAGCCATCGACGGCCGCGCCGCACCGCCGGGCCACGCAATGCGAGAGGTGTGCATGTCCGATCCCGCATTCCAGCACATTCCGGTCTTGCGTGACGACGTCATCGCTGCACTGGCGCCGCAGGCGGGCGGCTGGTACATCGACGGCACACTCGGTGGTGCCGGCCACGCAGCCGCGCTGCTCGGCGCCGCACCCGACGCCCGGCTGCTCGGCATCGATTGCGACCCCGCCGCGCTGGCTGCAGCGCGGGCGCGGTTGCAGCCATGGGCCGAGCGTGTCACATTGGTTCACGGCAACTTCCGTGATCTCGGCCGCATCGCGGCCGAGGCGGGCGTCACCCATGCCGACGGCATCCTGCTCGACCTCGGCGTCTCGTCGCACCAGCTCGATCACGCGGCGCGTGGTTTCTCGTTCATGCACGACGCGCCGCTCGACATGCGGCTCGATCCGACTGCGGCATACAGTGCCGCCGATCTACTCGCCGACGCCGACGAACGCCAGCTCGCCGACCTGATCTATCGCTACGGCGAGGAGCCAGCCTCACGGCGGATCGCGCGCTCCATCGTCGAGCAGCGCCGGCGCGCGCCGATCCACACCACCGGCGAGCTCGCCGCGCTGGTCGTCAGGGCGCTGGGCGGGCGGCGGGGCAAGATCCACCCTGCCACGAGGACCTTCCAGGCGCTGCGCATCGCCGTCAACGGCGAACTCGCCAGCCTCGAGGCAGTGCTGCCGCAAGCGATCGCGCTCCTGCGGCCCGGCGGGCGGTTCGCGGTCATCGCATTTCATTCGCTCGAAGACCGGCTGGTGAAGCACGGCTTGCGCCAGGCCGCACACGACGGGCACGTACAGGTGCTCACCCGGCGGCCAATCGCTGCCGGCGACGACGAGATTCGCCAGAACCCACGCAGCCGCAGCGCACACTTGCGTGTCGCGCGACGGCTCGACGTCGACGATGTCGGGCAGAATGGCGAGGCCGCATGGCCGTGAACCTGCGCCGCCTGTTCCCCCTGCAGCAGATGCGGGAGCGCCGTCGGGCGCTCGCCAGCTATCTCACGCTCGATGGCGGCAGAACACTCATCCTGGCGGCGATCGCGTTCGCCCTGATGAGCCTGCTCACGCTGGCACAGACCGGGCGTTCGGCGACATTGGGGCAAGAGCTCGCCGAGCTCGAGGTGCAGCGGGCGGTGCTCTTGCGCGAACGTGGCGAATTGATGCTGCAACTCGCCGAAGCGCAGGCGTTCCGCGGCATCGCCGACCGCGCTGCCGCCGATGGATTGCGCCCGGCCACGCGTGACCAGCTGCGGTACATCGACCTCTCCGACGTCGATCCGACGTCCATTCCGCTGGTGACACCATGAGAACCAGCCGTGTCCACGCCTACCGACCGGCGCGTGCTGCTGTGCGCCGCACGAACGGCGCGGTGCAGTCGCTCCGCCTCAGCCGGGTGCGCATGCTGATCGTCCTCGTCGCAGTGTTCGCGATCATGCTGCGCGTCGGCATTCAGCTCGTCAGCCTGACCGGCGAGACCGTCGAGCTCAACGGCACGCCGGTCAATCTGCGCCAGATGGCCCGCGACGAGGTCAACAGCCGGCAAGTCCTCGAGCCCACCCGTGGCGTCATCCGCGACCGGGCCGGCAACACGCTCGCCCTGAGCATCGAGGCGCCGTGGATCGTCGTCGATCCCACGACCATCAGCGACGCGCGGGCCGTCGATCTGGCGCGCGAGCTCGGCGGTGTGCTCGGCACGCCAGCCGCCGAACTTGAGGCCTTGCTGACCGATCGCACCACGCGCTACCGGGTGATCCGCCGCTGGGTCGATCCCTCGACCGCCCGCACCATCCTCGAATCGCTGGCAGCCGGCGAGCTGCGTTTCAGCGGTGTGTTCATCGAGTATCATCAGCGCCGCATCTATCCGGCCGGCCCGTCTGCGTCAGCGCTGCTCGGCGCCGTGAACGACGAGGGAACCGGGGTCGCCGGCGTCGAAGCCTACTACGACGACATCCTGCGTGGTCGTGCCGGCATCATCACCGCCGAACTCGACGCACGTGCCCAGCCGATCGGGATCGGCCAGCAAGAGGTGCGGGCCGCCAATGACGGCATCGATCTCGAACTGACCATCGATCCCTTCATCCAGAGCCTGGCCGAGCGCGAACTCGAGCGTGCCGTCGGGATCCAGAGCGCCGATGGCGGTGTCGTCATCGTGCTTGATGTCCAGAGTGGTGCGATCCGGGCGATGGCGAGCCTGCCATCGTTCGATCCAAACCAGTATCAGAGCTATCCGGCGAGCGCCTACAACCAAAACCCCGCCACCAGCCAGGTCTACGAGCCGGGATCCACCTTCAAGGCGATCCTGGCCGCCATCGGGCTGCAGACCGGGCGGTTCAGCGTCGACACGCAAGTCGACGACACTGGCGAACTCGACCGCTACGGCTATCGCCTGGGTAACTGGAATCGCATGGCCAACGGGTTGCTGACCCCAGCGCGCATGCTGTACTACTCGAGCAACATCGCAGCGCTGCAGTTCGCCGAGATGATCGGCGCCGAGTCGTTCTACGAGTATGTCGATCGGTTCGGCTTCGGGCGGCCGACCGGTGTCGACATCGCAGCCGAGGCCAGCGGCATCGTGAGCAGCCCGGCCAGCCCGGGCTGGAGCCCGATCGTCCTGAGCACCAACGGCTACGGCCAGGGGATCGCCGTGACGCCGCTGCAGTTGGTGCGCGCCATGGCCACGATCGCCAACGACGGCGTGATGATGCGGCCGTACCTGGTCGAGCGCCGCTGCCGCGGTGCCGAGTGCGTGAGCACCCAGCCGCGCGCGATCAAGCAAGTGGTGGCACCGGATGTTGCGCGGGCAGTGCAGCGGATGCTGGTCGAATCGGCCAATCACTATGCGCCGGTAGTCTGGAGCGAAGTCACCGATCAGGGGGGTGATACCTGGCTGGTACCGGGCTACGAGGTCGCTGCCAAGACGGGCACGTCGTCGATCCCGAATGGGCGCGGCGGATACGAGACCGATGGCGTGATCGGGTCGGTGGCGGGATTCGCGCCGGCGGAGCATGCGCGCTACGCCATCCTGGTGAAGATCGACCGGCCACGCCGCGATCCGTGGGGCGTCGACACCGCCATCCCGGTGTTTCAGGCGATCGTCGAGCAGTTGATGCGCTACGAGCATATTCCGCCAGACACCGCGCTCGCCGGCCCCGGGCAGATCGCCGGCGAACTGGTCGCCGCACATCCCTGACCACGCTACCCCCTGCTATGGTCTGTGGTACAATGCGCGCGGGTTCCCACTGATGAGGATCACGATGGAACTGCGATTGGCCGATGCCTTCTGCGACATCCGGGGTGTCAGCGGCGGTTCGATCCCGATGCCACGCGCTATCGAGCGCGCCATCATTCACGACGTCGTGATCGATTCGCGGCTCGTGACGCCGGGCAGCCTGTTCGTGGCGCTCGGTGGCGCGAACGTCGACGGCCACGCCTTCGTCGGGCGTGCGTTTGCCGCCGGCGCGCGTGCCGCGCTGGTCGCGCGCGATCGCTGGCGCGACCACCCGTTGCCATCTGAGGTCACCGTCATCGACGTCGCCGACGACCCGGCAACCACCGCCGCCGCCGCCGACGACCATCCACTCGTACTCGTCGTCACCGATCCGCTGGCCAGCCTGCACGCCATGGCGGCGGCCCATCGACGGCGACAGCCGGCGACGGTCATCGGCATCACCGGCAGCGTCGGCAAGACATCAACCAAAGAGGTGATGGCGACCGTCCTGGCGCGACGCTTCTGCACGCTGAAGACGCCACGCAGCTACAACAGCGCCGCCACGCTGCCGCTGGTGCTGCTGCACCTGCGTCCCGAGCACGAGGTCGCGGTGATCGAGATGGGCATGTACCTGCCGGGCGACATCAGCCGGCTGGCAGCGCTGGCGCAGCCACAGATCGGCGTCGTCACCAACGTCGGCCCGTCACATCTCGAGCGCGTCGGTTCGATCGACGGCATTACCCGCGCCAAATCCGAGTTGCCCGCCAGCCTGCCGGCGCATGGCATCGCGATCCTCAACGCCGATGATCACCGCGTGCGGGGCATGGCCAGCATCACGCCCGCGCAGGTCGTGATGTACGGCCGTGCCGACGATGCCGACGTGCGCGGCGCCATCCTGGCCGACCGCGGGCTCGACGGCTTGCGCGTGCGCATCACCTACGATGCAACCACCTTCGACTGCGACGTGCGGCTCGCCGGGGCGCACCACCTGGCGACCATCCTGAGCGTCGTCGCCGTCGCACGGGCGCTCGGCATGGCGCCGGATGCGATTCGTGACGGGCTGGGCAACGTGGCCGGCGACATTCGGCTGCAGACGAGCCACGGGGCGCGCGGCGAGGTCGTGATCGACGACACCTGGAACGCCGCGCCAGCCTCGATGATCGCGGCACTCGGCATCCTCGCCGGCCAGCCCGGGCAGCGCATCGCTGTCCTGGGCGACATGCGCGAGATCGGTGCGATCGAAGTCGCGGAGCACCGACGGGTCGGCGCAGTCGCCGCCAGCAGTGCCGACTGGCTGATCACCTGTGGCGAGCGTGGCCGCTGGATCGGCGAGGGCGCCCACGAGGCCGGCATGGCGAGTGATCGCATCATCCACTGCGACGAGCTGGCGGCGGCGGTCGTTGCGGTGCACCGGATCGCCACCGCCGGCGACCACATTCTCATCAAGGGATCGCGCGCCATGGCGATGGAACGCATCGTCGAGGCGCTTCGCACTGGAGCCACAGGCATCTGATCGCAGGGAGCTGATCGTGCAAGAGACGTTCCGCATTCTTCTCGTCCCGGATCTGGCGCGCGCGCTCCTGCTCGCTGCAGCGGCATTCATCGTCACCGTCGCGATGGGCGGCTGGTGGATCCGACGGTTGCGCGCCTGGCGCATTCTCAAGCGCGAGCGCAGCGACGCGCCGGCGGGCCAGCAACGCAAGAGTGGCACGCCCACGATGGGTGGCATCCTGATCCTGGTGCCCGTGCTGGTGCTGACCCTCGCATTCAACCTGATCGACCGCTGGTCGATCCTGTTGCCGCTGATGGTGATGCTGCTGTTCGCGGTGCTGGGTGCGCTGGACGACCGGCTCTCGCTGGTCGACACCCCGCCGACGACCCATGGGCTCTCGGAGGTACACAAGTTCCTGCTGACCGGCGCGGTGGCGTTCATCGCCGCATTGGCGCTGTATCTGCCGCCGCCGTTCGGCCTGAACAATCGCGGGCTGGTGTTCATTCCGTTCTTCGGCTCCTTCGACATCGGCTGGTGGTTCATCCCGCTGGCGATGTTCATCATCATGGGGAGCAGCCATGCGGTGAATTTCACCGACGGCCTCGACGGCCTCGCCGGCTGGAACCTGATGCTGGCGTTTGCGTCGTACGGCATCATCGCCGCGCTCGATGGCCGGTTCACCAATCTCATGGCCTTCAGCTTCACCCTGGTCGGCGCCTGTGCCGCCTTCCTGTGGTTCAACGCCCAGCCAGCGCAAGTCTTCATGGGAGACCTCGGCGCCCTGTCGCTCGGCGCAGTCCTCGGCGTCATTGCGCTGCAGTCGCAGCAATGGCTGCTGCTCGGCGTCGTCGGCTTCGTGTTCGTCGTCGAAGCGCTGTCGGTGATGGCACAGCGCTATTACTACAAATGGACCAGAATGCGCACCGGTACGCCGGTCCGCATTCTGCGGCGCGCCCCGCTGCATCATCACTTTCAGCTGCTCGGCTGGAGCGATTCGCAGGTCCTTCAGCGGTTCGTGCTGGTGGGGCTGGTCGCCAGCCTGATCGGCATCTCGCTGGCGCTGACCATCGACCAGGCGCGCGACGGGGCGTTCATGGCGCTGCTCAGTGGGCTGTGGTCGCGGGGGTGGTGAGCCATGCATGAATTGCGCGGCATCAAGGCGGTCGTCCTGGGGTTGGGTGTCCATGGTGGTGGCGTCGGCGTGGCCCGCTTCCTCGCCGAACAGGGCGCCGATGTCCTGGTCACCGATCTGCGCCCGGCCGAACTGCTGGCTGATTCGCTGGCAGCGCTGGCCGACCTGCCGATTCGCTATGTGCTGGGCGAGCACCGCGCCGCCGATCTCGCCGCTGCCGAGCTGGTGGTGCGCAATCCGGCCGTACCCGACACGTCGCCCTTCATCCAGATCGCCCGCGCCGCCGGGGCGGCGATCGAGATGGAGATGACGCTGTTCTTTCGCCGATGCCCGGCGCCGATCAGTGGCATCACCGGCACCAAGGGCAAGACGACCACGACGATGCTGGTTGGCGCGATGCTGCAGCAGCACGCGGTCGACACCGTCGTCGCCGGCAATCTGCGCGTCTCGGCGCTGGCCCAGCTTGGCCGGATCGGCCCGACGACGCCGGTGGTGCTCGAGTTGTCATCGTTCGTACTCGAAGGGCTGGGGGCCGCCGGGCTCAGCCCGCGGCTGGCGCTGGTGACGAACATGTCGCCGGATCACCTGGATCGCTACGCCGACTTCGATGCCTACGTCGCTGCCAAGCTGGCGATCGTGGCGCATCAACAGCCGGGCGATACCGCCATCCTCAACGCCGATGACGCGACTGCACCGCAGTTCGCGGCGGCGGCGGGTGGCGCGATCGGTTGGTTCGGCATGCGCGATCCCGGCCCGCAGCACGCGCTGGCCGCATGGTATGCCGATGGCTGGCTGATCGTGCGCGTCGATGGCCGCGACGAGGCGGTGTGTCCGGCGGCGGAGTTGCAGCTCGACGGCGCGCATCATCTGGCCAATCTGGCGGGCGCGGCATTGCTGGCCCGGGTACATGGCGTACCGTGCGCCACCATCCGCACCGCCGTGCAGCAGTTCCGTGGCGTGCCACACCGGCAGCAACTCGTCGCCGAGATCGGCGGCGTGCGCTACATCAATGACACCGCGGCGACGGCGCCTGGTGCGGCGATCGCGGCGTTGCACAGCTACGCGGCGCCGATCGTCCTGATCGCCGGCGGCTCGGACAAGCGCCTGCCGCTGGCGCCGTTGGCGCGCGCCATCGCCGCACGCGCGCGTCATGTGATCCTGCTGGCGGGCAATGCCACGCCGCAGCTGCAGCACGAGCTGGCCAGCGTGCCGGGGGCACCGCCGACCAGCGGGCCCTACGACGACATCGGCCAGGCGGTGGCGGCGGCGGCGGCGCTGGCGCGCCCCGGCGAGCTGGTGCTGCTCTCGCCGGGCTGTGCCAGCTTCGGCATGTTCCGCAACGAGTTCCACCGCGGCGAGGCATTCTGCGCTGCCGTCGCGCGCATGGCGGAGGCCGCCGATGGATCCTGACCGGTTGCAGCCTGCGACAGCTGCCGATGGCCCCGAACCGGCAGCCCCGGATACAGGTCGGCGGCTCGGCGCCAGCCAGGTCATCCTGGGCATCATCATCGTGCTGTGGCTCATCCCCGAGATCGCGGGCCTCGTCACCGGGCAACCGTACCCGCAGCTCGCCCTGGTGCTCGGCGGCAAGTGGAACGAACGGATCGCCGGCGGCGAGTACTACCGCCTGCTGACCGCCGCGCTGTTCCACACCTCGCTCTTGCACCTCGGCTTCAACGCCTACGCGCTGTACAGCCTCGGTCGCCACGTCGAAGATCTGCTCGGCACGCCGCGCTTCGTCGCGCTGTACGCCATCAGCGCGCTCGGCGGCAGTGTCGCGTCGTATCTGCTCAACCCGGCGCCCGCCGTCGGCGCCTCCGGTGCGATCTTCGGCATCGTCGGCGCGCTGACCGTGCACGCCTGGCAGACACGCGCGGTGTTCGGCGAAGGGGCGCGGCAATTGCTCGGCAGCATGCTGTTCATCGTGCTGATCAACCTGGGCCTGGGGCTGACGACGCCATCGATCGACAATACCGGCCACCTGGGTGGGCTCGTCGCCGGCGTCCTCGGCGGCAGCGCCCTGCTGCCACGCTTCCGCCTGGTGCCCGGCTACCCCACGCCCGTGCTGATCCGCGACAGCCTGCCCGGCGCGTGGCTCGCCGCCGGCCTGCTCGCCCTGGGAATGTTCGGCATGGTGCTGGTGCTGCCGCCAGCGATCGGGGGGTGAGCCATGCTCCGTCAGCCAGTTGGTCGCCCCGACTTTGCCCTGCTCACCGTCGTCGGCATCCTGATCCCCATCGGCTTGCCGATGGTCTACAGCGCGTCGATGGTCGATGCGATCACCCTGCACGACAACCATCTGTACTACGTCTGGCGCCAGATCGGTGCCGCGATCGCCGGCGTCATCGGCATGATCATCCTGCAGCGGATCGACCTCCGGGTGCTGCGCAGCCAGTCGGCGCGCCTCATGGTCGTCGCCGTCATCCTGCTCGTCGCGCCATTGATCCTGCCCGAATCCATGACCACCGTGAACGATGCACGCAGCTGGATTCGCATCGGCGGATTCAGCTTCCAGCCATCCGAATTCGCCAAATTCGCGCTGATTCTGTTCATCGCCGACTGGCTCTCGCGGCGCAGCGACAACGTCGGCAACATCACCTACGGCCTGATTCCCTTCAGCATCGTCATGGGTGTCGTATGCGGGCTGGTGCTGCTCGGCCGTGATCTCGGCACCACGATCGTCATCGCGGCAATCGGCGCGGTGATGTACTTCGTCGCCGGTGCAAACATCCTGCACGTCATCGGCGCCATCGCATTGGCTGCCGGCGCATTCTGGTCGATGATCGCGCTCGCACCGCACCGCATGGCACGCATTCAGGCGTGGTACGATATTCTGGCACACAGCGACGGCGCCGGTTATCAGCCACTGCACGCGCTCTACGCACTCGCCAGCGGTGGCTGGTTCGGCGTCGGCATCGGTCAATCGCGGCAGAAATTCGCCTGGTTGCCACAGGCACACACGGACGCCATCTTTGCGATCATCGGCGAGGAACTCGGCCTGATCGGCACGATCGGCGTTCTGACGCTGTTCGGCATCTTCGCCGTCCGTGGCCTGCGCATCGCAGTGCGTGCGCCCGATTCGTTCAGTGCACTCGTCGCCGTCGGATTGACGGCATGGATCGTGTTCCAGGCGCTCATCAACATCGCCGTCGTCACATCGTTGATCCCATTCACCGGTCTGACGCTTCCATTCCTGAGCTACGGCGGAACATCGTTGATGGTCTCGTTGTTCGCGGTCGGGATGTTGCTCAACATCTCGCGACATGCCGCAGACCCTGCGGCGGAGCCTGCAGATGACAGCGAAGCACGAACCCGCGCCATCCCGTACACGCAACGTCTGGCTCTGTGGTGGCGGAACCGGTGGCCACGTGTATCCGGCGCTGGCAGTCGCCGACGCGTTGCGCGCCGGCGCTGATGATGATGTCGCCATCGCGCTGACGTACATCGGGAGTGTCGACGGCATGGAGGCCGAGCTCGTCGCGCGCGAGAGCGACCTGCCATTCCGCAGCGTCCACGCGGCACCGCTGCGGGGCCGAGCGCGTGGGGCGCTGGTCGGTGGGCTGCTGACGCTGCTGCGGGGCATCGCCGACGCATGGCGCTTGATCGGGCGCGAGCGGCCCGACGCCATTCTGGGCACCGGCGGGTATGTCTGTGTGCCCATCATGCTCGCCGCACGCTTGCGTGGGGTACGCACCGCCCTGTACCTGCCCGACGTCGTCCCGGGGCTGGCGGTGCGGCTGCTGTCGCGCATCGTGACCATCACCATCTGCACCAGCGAGGCCACGAAGCCGCACCTGTGGGGTGTCAGGCTGCGGGTCACCGGCTATCCGGTGCGGCGTGCCTTCGGCGCCAGCGACAAGCAAACCGCGCGCGAGGCCTGCACCCTGCGGCAGGACTGGCCAGTGGTCTTTGTCTATGGTGGCAGCCGGGGTGCCCGCAGCATCAACCACGCGATCGCCGAGATCCTTGAGCCATTGCTGGAGCTGACGCAAGTGATCCATCTGTGCGGCCGCGAAGGCGACGAGGCGATGTTGCAGCGGGCCGCCGCCGAACTCCCCGAATGGCTGCGCGAACGCTACCGCCTCTACCCCTACCTGCACGCCGAGCGCACCGACGACGCGCCATCGTTGTTCGATGCGTTTGCGTCGGCCGATCTGGTCATCTCGCGCAGCGGCGCATCGGTCCTCGGCGAACTGCCGGCGGCCGGCGTTCCGGCCATTCTGATTCCGTATCCGCACGTGCATCAAGAGGAGAATGCCGACGCCCTGGTGGCGGCGGGTGCCGCACTGAAGATCGCCGACCACGACCTGGCGGTCACCGGCGATGCGCTCGAGGGCCCGCTCTACCGGGCGCTCTACCGGCTGATCACCGACTGGATGGTGCGTGGCACGATGGAAGCGCGCATGGCCGAGCAGCATCGCCCCGATGCCGCCGCCGCGATTGCGCGCATCGTCCGCGGCCTGGCGCTGCGGGAGCGCGTGCATGCGCTTTGAGGGCGATCAGCTGATCATCGATCTGTCGGGGCCGCTGGTGGCGCTGTTGCTGTACGGTGGGTTCACGCTGTATGGCTGGGCGCGCGGCTTTCGGCAGATCGTCACGCTGGCCGGCGCACTCACGCTCGGCTACCTCCTGACGGTACGGGGCGATGGTGCGGTGGTGGCACTGGTGAACGGCACGTATGCCGCCGCGGTGCGCGTCGTCGGCATGCTGGGCCCCGGCATCGCCGACACATTGCCGGCCACGCCGCTGATCGCCAGCAGCCTCGAGGCGCCGTTGCTGCTGCGCGCGCTGGTGTTCGGCATCCTGGTGGCCGTCGGCGGCAGCTACGACGGCCCGTGGAACGATGGCGGACTGCGCGGCCTGGTCGGCGATGCGCAGCAACGCATGCTCGGCGCTGGTACCGGATTCTATTGCGCGTTGTTGTTGATCAACGCGCTGGCCGTGTTCTGGGGTGCGGCGCGAACCCTGATCGATCCCGGCGGCCCGCTGACGACGGCCCTCGACAGCCTGCGGCCCAATCCCGACGTGGCTGCCGTCTTCATCATGACGTTCGTCGGCGTCGTGATCTTCGTCGTCATCACCCGATTCAACCGGCTCGTCGTCCCCGACGATGGGCGCGACTGACGCGACAGGAGCGAGCGCGATGGCGCGACACTATCACATCATCGGCATCGGCGGCGCAGGGATGAGCGCGATGGCCCACATCCTGCTCGATCGTGGCGCGCGAGTGAGTGGCTCGGATCTGAGCGACGGCGCATCGCTCGAGGCACTGGCGGCGCGCGGTGCATCGGTGCGCATCGGCCACGACGCCGCCGCCGTCGCCGGCGCCGATCTGGTGATGACGACCTCGGCTGCTGCGTCGGATCACGTCGAGATTCGCGCCGCCCACGCTGCCGGCATTCCGGTGCTCAAGCGCGCCGACGTGTGGCGCGAATGGTCGGCCGAACGCCGCGTGGTGGCAGTCGCCGGAACCCACGGCAAGACGAC